>NZ_JACVUD010000116.1:0-12772 GCF_016624905.1 Stenotrophomonas sp. S49
CCTATGCTCCAACGCACGCCCCCCGGACGCCCCCCATGCCGCCCCTGCTGAAAATCCGCGCCGAGCGTGGGCAGATGTCGGCCATCGAACGCCGCATCGCCGATTTCATCCTGGACAACGCCCACCTGCTGCGCGATTACTCCTCGCAGCAGCTGGCCAGCGCGCTGGGCATCAGCCAGTCCAGCGTGGTGAAGTTCAGCCAGAAGCTGGGCTTCAAGGGCTACCCGGACCTGAAGTATTCCATCGGCCAGGACGTGGCCCGCGCCGGCACCGCTGCGCCGCAGGCCCCGCATGAGCCCGAGGGCGGCGACGATTACCAGCGGCTGGACGATGCCCTGCAGCGCAGCAAGGCGCAGGCCGAGGAAGAAACCCGCGCGGCCAATCCACGCGAGGAAATCGAACGCATCGTGCAGATGCTCGATGGCGCGCCCAAGCTGTTCGTGTACGGGCTGGGCGACGACGGCCTGTACGCGCGCGAATTCGCCATGCGCCTTTCGCTGCTGGGCCTGCTGGTGGTGCCCCACACCGACCCGGTGCTGCTGCTGGCCAACCTGTCCGCCGCGCGGCCCGGCGATGTGCTGCTGGTGTTTTCCGAGTTCGGCCACCTGCCGCAGCTTTCACACCTGTCGCGGCAGTTCCAGGACATGGGCGGCAAGGTCGTTTCGATCACCCGCCACACCGCCAACCCGCTGCGCGCGCACGCCGCTGCGTCGCTGGTGGTGTGCGCGCACGACCGCGCACCGCAGGTGGCGCAGCTGCTGTACCGTAGTGCCATGCACGCGCTGCTGGATTTCCTGTTCGTGCTGCTGTGCCATGCCAATCCGGATCGCCAGCGCCAGCTGGCGGTGAACCTGGAGCGGATCGACCACCTGTTGGATTCCTGACCGGAGTGCCTGCATGAACCGCTTGTTCCGTCGTGCTGTCAGCGTGGGTCTGTTGATCCTGCTGCCGCAGTTGCCCGCCGCCGCCCTCAGCCCGCTGCCGCCGCCCCTGGCGCACAGCAACCAGCTGGTGGTAGTGGTGACTGACGACTGGGATGCCACGCAGGGCAAGCTGCAGGCCTACACGCGCGGCGCCAAGGGCTGGCAGCCGCAGGGCCCGGCATTCGACGTGGCGATCGGGCGCAAGGGCAGCGCCTGGGGTCTGGGCCTGGCCGCCGCGCCGATGGACGGCCCGCAGAAGCAGGAAGGCGATGGCCGCAGCCCGGCCGGTGTCTTCGCCATCGGCAGTGCCTTCGGCTACGCGGCCAAGGCCAGCACCGGGCTGACCTATCTGCCGATGCAGCAAAGCAGCTACTGCATGGATGTACCGGCATCGCCGTACTACAACCAGCTGGTGGACGCGCGCGAGGTGGGTGCCGAGGCGGTAAAGGATTCCACCGAGCCGATGCGGCTGGATCTGCACAACAAGGGCGACGTGCGCTATCGACAGGGCTTCATCATTGCCCACAACGCCGGCAATGAACCTGGCCGCGGCAGTTGCATCTTCGCCCATCTGTGGCGCCAGCCCGCCGAGGCCACCGCCGGCTGCACCGCCATGACCGCCGCGCACATGCACACCCTGCTGGCCTGGCTGAAAGATGACGCACAGCCGCGCTTCGTGCTGCTGCCGCGCGCGCAGTACCTGCACTACCAGGACCGCTGGCAACTGCCCGCACTGACGGGGGCACTGCGTTGAGCGCACAGGACGAACCGCAACTGCAGCGCGCGGTCAGCCGCTGGCAGATCGTCGGGCTGTCGATCAACGATGTGATCGGCAGCGGCATCTACCTGCTGCCAGCCGCCACCGTCGCGCTGCTCGGTCCCTTCAGCCTGTGGGGCGTTGTCGCCGCGGGCATCGTGGTGGCCCTGCTGGTGCTGTGCTACGCGCAGGCCGCCAGCTACTTCGATGAACCCGGTGGCAGTTACCTGTACGCGCGCGAAGCCTTCGGCCGTTTCGCCGGCTTCGAGATCGGCTGGATGATCTGGCTGACCCGCATCAGTTCCGCCGCCGCACTCAGCAATGCGCTGGCCGATGCCGTGGCGCGCTTCTGGCCGTGGGCCGGTGCCGGCGTCGGCCGGCTTGCGGTCATCGTGCTGTCGCTGGGCTTCCTGACCGGGGTAAACATCATCGGCGTGCGCTCGGCCGCGCGCACCGGCATCGTGCTGGTGATCGGCAAGATGCTGCCGCTGCTGCTGTTCGTGGCCATCGGCGCGTTCTACATCGATCCGCAGCTGGCCTTCTCCGGCCAGCGCCCCGATCCGCACGATCTGCAACGCATGGGAGAAGCGGCCCTGCTGCTGCTGTACGCCTATGCCGGGTTCGAGAACATTCCCGCCGCCGCCGGTGAATACCGCAACCCGCGCCGCGATATTCCCTTCGCGCTGATCACCATGATCGTCACCGTCACCGTGATCTACGGTACGGTGCAGCTGGTCGCGCAGGGCACGCTGGCCGGCCTGGCCAGTTCGGCCACGCCGCTGGCCGATGCCGCCGCCGGCTTCGGTGGCGAGGCGCTGGCCCTGATCCTGACCGTGGGCGCCACCATTTCCATCCTGGGCACCAACAGCAACACCATGATGATGGGCCCGCGCTTCCTGTTCGCCCTGGCCCGCGATGGCTACGGACCGAAGGTGCTGGCGCAGGTGCATCCGCGCTTCCGCACCCCGGCGGCCGCCATCCTGTGCCAGGGCGTGATCGCACTGGGCCTGGCGCTGTCGGGTTCGTTCGTGCAGCTGGCCCTGCTGTCGATGACCACGCGCCTGTTCGCCTACATGGGCACGGCGGCTGCAGTGCTGGTGCTGGCCAAGCGCTTTGCCGACCGGCCCGGCGCCTTGAAGCTGCCCGGTGGCCCGCTGATTCCGGTACTGGCGCTGCTGCTGTGCCTGGCCCTGTTCGTCAGCGCCAGCTGGCAGAACATCGCCGCCGCGCTGATCGCCTTCGCCATCGGCGCGGTGATCTACAAGCTGCCGCGCAAGACCGACATCGCGTGATCGGGGCCGCCGGGCATTGCCGGGCGCTACCGTGGGGATACCTGCTCTTCACGTAACCGGCCCGGGCTGTTAACCGCTGCCCGGGCACGATCAGGCTTCATCCCCACACGGAGCCTGACCGATGCCCGATTACCAGATTCCCGGCCGCGTGCCGGATGACAGCACCCCGCGCCAGGCCGTTTTCGATTACTGGCGCGACCGTTACACGGCCGAACCGTATTACGACGATAGCCTGCTGTTCGACGACTACGAGCCGGCCTACCGGATCGGGCATGCCGCACGTGTGCATGAGACGCGGGCTGACGCGATCATCCGCGCCTATGAACAGGTTGAAGCGGAGCTGCAGGGCCGTTGGGCTGCTGAGCGCGGCAGCAGCCGGCTGGAATGGGAACAGGCCCGCGCAGCAGTACGTCGCGGCTGGGATGAAGCCCATGTGGCCGATCCCCGTCTTGTGCGCAGCCGCTGATCGGCCCCGCCGCTGATCATGTAGAGCCGAGCCCATGCTCGGCTCTTTTTGTATGCGGCACGGCCACACCGCTGCCGGGGAGCCGGCCCCCACGCTCGGGTGATTCTGCGCGACAGGACCTTTGGACCACGCGACCGTACACCGCCGTGGTGTACAACGGGGCTTGGCCATCCGCATCCCCGTTGGAGATACCCATGACCCGCACGCCCCTGCTGCTCGCCCTCGGCCTGTTGCCGATCCTTGCCACCACCGCCTGCAGCGCCGCCGGCCCGGACACGGCAGCCACCTCCGCAGCCGCCGCAGCGCCGGCCAGCACTGGCGAGCGCCCGTTCACCGCCACCGAAGTCAGCCGCTTCGACCAGCCCTGGGCCATGACCTTCCTGCCCGACGGCAGCCTGCTGGTGACCGAAAAGCGCGGCAAGCTGCAGCACTTTGATATCGCCAGCGGCGCCAAGCATGAGATCCGCGGCGTGCCGAAGGTGGCCTACGGCGGCCAGGGTGGCTTCGGCGATGTGATCCTGCATCCGGACTTCGCCCGCAACAATGTCGTTTACGTCAGTTATGCCGAAGAAGGCACGCTGGACACACGCGGCGCGGCCGTGGCCCGTGCCACCCTGGCACTGGATGCACAGGGCGGCGGCGAGCTGAAGGATCTGCAGGTGATCTGGCGACAGACGCCGAAGGTCAGCGGCCAGGGCCACTACGGCCACCGCCTGGTGTTCGGCCCGGATGGCAAGCTGTGGATCGGGTCCAGCGAACGGCAGAAGTTCGATCCGGCGCAGGACATGGGCAGCAACCTGGGCAAGATCGTGCGCCTGAACGACGATGGCTCGCTACCGGCCGACAATCCCTTCGCATCGCAGGGCGGCGTGGCAGCGCAGGTCTGGTCGCTGGGCCACCGCAACATCCTGGGCATCGCCTTCGATGGCAACGGCAAGCTGTGGGCGCAGGAAATGGGTCCGGCCGGTGGTGACGAGCTGAACCTGATCCAGCGCGGTTCCAACTACGGCTATCCCATCGTGTCCAACGGCGACCACTACGATGGCCGCCCGATTCCCGATCACGACACCCGCCCGGAATTTGCCGCACCGAAGGTCACCTGGAACCCGGTGATTTCCCCGGCCGGGTTGATCTTCTACAACGGCGCGCTGTTCCCGCAGTGGAAGGGCAGCGCCTTCATCGGCGGCCTGTCGTCCACCTCGCTGGTGCGCGTGGCCTTCGACGGCGACACCGCCCGCGAGGCCGAGCGCTTCAACATGGGCGAGCGCATCCGCGAAGTGGAACAGGGCCCGGACGGTGCGCTGTGGCTGCTGGAAGATGGCAGCAAGGCACGCCTGCTGAAGCTCACGCCGAAGGCCTGATCACCCGGCAATGCGCAGATGGAACGGCCCCGCATGCGGGGCCGTTTCGCTTTCCATTTACTGGATGGTGATGACCTTCACTTCGCTGCGCGTGCACGCCGCATCCAGGCACGTGCCGTTCAACCAGACCTGGCCATCGCCAATCATCACGCCCTGCTGGTTCACGAAGACCTTGCCGAAATCCTGTTCGGACACGGCCTTGACCACTGCCGGGGTGATGATGGTCTCGTAGTTGCGCTGGAACTCACCCGGGCCGGTGATCTTCCTGCCGCCGGCAACATTGAGCGGGAAGCGCACTTCTTCCACGACGGCCGCACGGTCGCCACCGACCACGGCGGTCTTGAACGCGTTGAACACCTTTTCGTACTGCGCGGCGTCGCCCAGCACGCTGTCGATGCGGGCACGCGCGTCGTCGGCGCTGGTTTCAGCCGGCGCGACCGCGGGGGCGGCGGGTTCAACGGCAGGCGTGGGCGCGGCCGCGGCGTCCATCGGCGGCGGTGCGTCGGCCGCGGGTTCGGCCGGCGCGGGCGGCTGCGAACAGGCCGCCAGCAGCAGGGCCGGCATCAGGAAAGCAATCTTGCGCATGCGCGGACTCCATCGGATCGAAAGCCCGATGGTAGCGCCGGGCCACGCCCGGCGTGTTCGTGCATCGTGAGCATGGCAACGCCGGGCATGGCCCGGCGCTACCCTTCGCGATCAGGCCTTCAGCAGCTCGAACTGCACCGCTTCGCCGACAGCCGACGAAGCACACACCCACACGTCGAACTGGCCCGGCTCGGCACGCAGCACGCCGTCGCGGCCGGTGAACGCCAGCTGTTCGCGGGTCAGGGTGAACACCACCTCGGTCGATTCACCCGGCTGCAGGGCCACCTTGCGGAAGTCCTTCAGTTCACGCACCGGGCGCACGCGGCTGGCCACGCGGTCGTGGATGTACAGCTGCACCACTTCTTCGCCGGTCACGCGGCCGGTGTTGGTCAGCGTGGTGGTCACGGTGAGGGTGTCATCCCAGCCCAGCTGCGCGGCGCTCAGCTGCGGCACGCCGTAGGCGAAGCTGGCGTAGCCGATGCCGTGGCCGAACGGGTACAGCGGCTCGTTCGGAATCTCGCGCCAGCGCGCCTTGAATTCCGACATGGTCGGCAGTTCCGGGCGGCCGGTGCGCGGGTGGTTGTAGAAGTACGGCTGCTGGCCGGACACCTGCGGGAAGCTGACTGGCAGGCGGCCGGACGGGCTGTAATCGCCGAACAGCACATCGGCCACGGCATGGCCGGTCTGCGTGCCCAGGTACCAGGTAACCGCCACGGCGTGCGCATTGCGCACCGCGCCCTGCAGGGCCAGCGCGCGACCATTGCGCAGCAGCACCACCAGCGGCTTGCCGGTCATCGCCACGGCCTCGGCCAGCGCCTGCTGTGCCGGCGGCAGGGTGATTTCCACGCGCGACTGCGCTTCACCGCTGTAGCGCTGCGGTTCGCCCAGTGCCAGCACCACCACATCGGCGCGCAGCGCAGCGGCCACGGCTGCTTCGGTGCCGCCCGGGACGGCCGCTTCCAGTTCACAGCCCGGCACGATTTCCAGCAGCGCTGCATCGCCGATGGCCGCGCGCACGCCGGTTTCCAGATCCACGTAGCGCTGCTTGTCGCCGAACAGGGTCCAGCAGCCTTCAATGTTCTCGCGGTCCTGCACGAACGGGCCGATCAGCGCGATCTTCTGCCCGGTCTTCTGCAGCGGCAGCACGTTGTCGCAGTTGTTCAGCAGCACGATGGAACGGCGCGCGGCGTCGCGCGACAGTTCGTCGTGGGCGGCGATGTGCGAGGTGTCCGCTTCGCGCGCCGGGTCCAGCGAACGGTACGGGTCGTCGAACAGGCCGATGGTTTCCTTCAGCCACAGGATGCGGCGCACACCTTCGTCCAGCACGGCCATCGGCACTTCGCCGCTTTCCACCAGGCCCGGCAGGTGTTCGGCGTAGAAGCCGCTCTGCATGCTCAGGTCCAGGCCTGCAGTGAACGCCTTGGCGGTGGCATCGCGGTCGTCGGCGGCATAGCCGTGGGCGACCAGTTCCATGTCGGCGGTGTAATCGGAAATGACCACGCCCGGGAACTTCCACTCACCACGCAGGATGTCGGTCAGCAGTTCGGCGTTGGCACTGGCCGGCACGCCGTTGATGTCATTGAACGAGGACATCACGGTGATCGCGCCGGCATCGAAGGCGGCCTTGAACGGCGGCAGGTGCACGTCGCGCAGGGTCTGCGGCGAGATGTCCACCATGTTGTATTCCATGCCGGCCATCACCGCGCCGTAGGCGGCGAAATGCTTGGGCGTGGCCAGCAGCGAATCGGCGGCGCGCAGGTCGCTGCCCTGGAAGCCGCGCACGCGGGCGGCGGCGAACGCACAGCCCAGCACCACGTCCTCACCGGCGCCTTCGGCACCGCGGCCCCAGCGCTGGTCGCGGGCGATATCCACCGCCGGTGCGTAGGTCCAGTGCAGGCCGGCTGCGGTGGCCTCGATGGCGGTGGCACGGGCGGTGCGCTCGGCCAGGTCCGGTTCGAAGCTGGCTGCTTCGCCCAGCGGGATCGGGAACACGGTGCGCATGCCGTGGATCACGTCGGCGGCCAAGATGACCGGAATGCCCAGGCGGCTTTCCTCGGTGGCCACCTGCTGGATGCGGCGGCCCAGTTCGGCGCCCACGCCATTGAACAGCGAGCCGACCTTGCCCTCGCGCACCTGCTGCAGCACCTGGTCGGCGTTGCGCACGTTCGCTTCCGGGTTCACGTCCGGCGCGAACGGACGCACCATGTCGGCGAAGACACCCAGCTGGCCGACCTTTTCCTCGACGGTCATCTGGGCAATGAGGGATTCGATGCGATCGGAGGCCACCAGCTGTCCTTATGAAAACGTTTACAAGCCCGGCATTCTAGCGTTCCCGGGCGGTTTGGCGAGAGGTTTCTGCGTTCAGTTTCGTGCGCCCGCCCACAGTCTGGGCGTTCCATACGGGTGCGGACGCGAGCGTGCAGCTTACTCCGAGCCGGCCTGCTGGCGCTGCCCGGCCATCAACATGGCATCGCTGGAGGCTTGGAACACGCGCAGCGCGAAGGCCGGCAGGATGGCCAGCAGGTGGTCGAAAATGTCCGACTGCACCGCCTCGTACTCGGCCCAGGCGGTGCTGCGGGTGAAGCAGTACAGCTCCAGCGGCAGGCCTTCGGTGGTCGGCTGCAGCTGGCGCACCAGCAGAGTCATGTCCTGGTGGATGCCGGGGTGGTTGCGCAGGTAGCGCTCCACGTACACCCGGAAGGTGCCCAGGTTGGTCACCCGGCGGCTGTTCACATCGGCCACGCCCTGCTCGCGCAGGCGCCCGTTCCACTGCCCCAGCTCCTGTTCCTTCTGCTGCAGGTAGTCGCCCAGCAGGGCGAACTGGCCCAGGAACTGCAGGTCGCCGTCATCCAGGAAGCCGACGCTGTGCTGGTCCAGGTACAGCGCGCGCTTGATCCGGCGGCCGCCGGCTTCCTGCATGCCACGCCAGTTCTTGAACGATTCGGTCACCAGCTTCTTGGTCGGAATGGTGGTGATGGTCTTGTCGAAGTTCTGCACGGTGACGGTGTGCAGGGCGATGTCGATCACGTCTCCATCGGCGTTCTGGCTGGGCATTTCAATCCAGTCGCCAATGCGCACGCGGCCATCGCCACTGATCTGCACGCTGGCCACCAGCGACAGGATGGTGTCCTGGAAGATCAGCATGAGCACCGCGGTTGCCGCGCCCAGACCGGTCACCAGCGGCCCCAGCTTCACCCCCAGCAGGGTGGCCAGGATCGACAGGCCGGCGGCCACGAACACCACGATCTTGACCACCTGCAGGTAGCCCTTGATCGGCTTGTTGCGGGCATCGGGCTTGCGCTCGTACAGGTCGTTGGCCGCGTCCAGCGCGTGTGACACCGCCAGCGCCAGGGTCAGCACCGCCCAGGCGGTACACAGCGCCACCACGCCACTCACCAGGCGCGGCGGCAGATCGGGAATCAGGGCCACGCCCGAGGCGATCACCTGGCTGGGCACCACGTTGGACAGGCGCGCGATGACCCGCATCAGGTGGCTGCCACGGCCGGTATCGGCACCGGGCAGGCGGCTGATCAGGCGCCGCAGGCCGCGCAGCAGGATGCGTTTGGTCACCCAGTTGGCCAGGCCGGCGGCGATCAGCAGCGCCGAAATCATCAACGCCAGGTAGGCGCCGGGATAGGGTTCCAGTGTGTTCTGCAGCTGGTCCAGCCACTGTACCGCCACCACCGCGTCCACCATTCGTTGTCTCCTTGTTGCTGTGTCATGCAGGCCGGCCGGCGGCCGGCGGAAAAACCCGCGTACGTCAGTCGCGCGAACGCTCGATGATCACGCCCACCGCCCGCGCGCCGCGCACCGCACCGGGCTTGCTCAGCTTCAGCCGCAGCCACTTCACCTCGAACTCGTCCAGCACGATCTGCGCGCAGCGCTCGGCCAGCGTTTCCACCAGACCGAACTCCGATTCGCGCACGAACTGCTCCAGGCGCTTGCTGACCGCCTTGTAGTTCAGGGTATGGGCAATGTCATCGCTGGCGGCCGGGCGACGGTTGTCAAAGCCCATTTCCAGATCGAACACCAGGTCCTGGCGGATGCGCCGTTCCCAGTCATAGATACCGATCAGGGCGTCGATGGTCAGCCCTTCGATGAAAACCTTGTCCATTGCGGTTACCAGCCGAATACAGACGGCCATGGTACCGGCACGGCGGTGAGCCTGCCCGGAACGGGGGGTGGCGGTGGATGCAGCGGAAAAAACAAAGGGCCCTGCTAGCGGGGCCCTTTGGTACTACCGTTTGTCCCCGGGGGGAGCTGTTGAACAGCCGCGGATCCCGGTGGCGCAGCATTCGAAATTGAAGCACGTCAGGCCTGCTGATCAAGAGGCGATTACGACGATGCCGGCGCCTCAAAAGACAAAGGGCCCTGCTAGCGGGGCCCTTTGGTACCTCTCAACGTCCTCGGGGGGAGCTGGAAACCAGCCGCGAGTCCCGAAGCACACACTGCAGATATTGAAGAGCGATCGCCACGCCGTCCAGAGGCATTCACGACACACTGGGAGAACCCCGAATGCTCTTGGGAATTGCGCTGTGCAACAGCGTGGAGTTGCCTGATATCACCGGCCCGGTGTACGGCGCACGCTGGTGGCCCACAACGTGGTCCTGCCGCCAATGAAAGAGCAACGGATTCTGCAAGCAGCACTCTCCCGGCCCCGCTGGGCGACCTACAAACATCTCGCACACCGGCATTCTCTGGATGCCGCCTCGCTCTACGTCTGGAACATGCAGATGTGCGGCGCACTTCTTTCGCCTCTGCACGTCTGCGAGATCGTCATCCGCAATGCGGTCGCCGCGGCACTGGCGCATGCCTTTGGGCCGCGCTGGCCCTGGCATCCTGCACTGCTGCAGCGGATGCCAGCAGATGGCGCATTGTCTGCCTTGCAGGATATCCATAGGCGGGCGTATCGTCGGATGGACACTCCAGAGATCATCGCCAGCCTTCGCTTCGCGTTCTGGCAGCAGCTTTTCACGCGGCGCTTCGAGGGAGCCATCTGGGCTCGGGGCTTGAAGATCGCGTTGCCCAACGCGCCACAGTGTCCCCTCAACGTGGTCCGCACAAACATCCATGCCGACCTCGACCGCATCCGCCACCTGCGCAACCGCATCGCCCACCATGAACCCATCCTGGAGCGCGACATCGGTGCCGACCTGGCCGCGATCGGACGGCTGATCCATGCGCGCTGCCCACATACCCTGGGCTGGCTGCAGCGGCATGAGCGGGCGACGACGGTGCTGGCCGCATCGCCGTTGGGTGCCCGTCCGTAATGCGTCCGCCGGGCATGGCCCGGCGCTACCGGCGCGCGTGGTTTACGCCGCCGGGAAATCGTCGTTCACACCGCCGGCAGGGTCGCCATGTCCCAGCGCGGGGTCACCTCGACCTTCGGCGGGTTGTGCTGCCCGGCCTGCAGCCGCAGCGCGCCGGCGAAGGCGATCATCGCGCCGTTGTCGGTGCACAGCGCCGGGCGTGGGAAGCAGGCACGGCCGCCCAGGCGTTCGGCCATCTGCTGCAGGCGCGCGCGCAGGCGCTTGTTGGCGCCCACGCCGCCGGCCACCACGATCACGTTGGTGCCGGCCGCTTCCAGTGCGCGCTCGCACTTGATGCTCAGCGTTTCCACCACCGCATCTTCGAAGCCACGGGCAATGTCGGCGCGGGTCTGCTCGCTCTGGTCGCTGTCACGCCAGGCCATCAGGACCTGGGTCTTCAGGCCGGAGAAGCTGAAATCCAGCCCCGGCCGGTCGGTCATCGGCCGTGCGAAGCGGTATACGCCGGGCGTGCCCTGCTCGGCCAGCCTGGCCAGCTGCGGCCCCCCCGGGTACGGCAGGCCCATCATCTTGGCGGTCTTGTCGAAGGCCTCGCCGGCCGCGTCGTCCAGGGTTTCGCCCAGCAGGCGGTACTGGCCGATCGCATCCACCGCCACCAGCTGGGTATGGCCGCCGGACACCAGCAGGGCCACGAACGGGGCCTGCGGCGGGTCGTCTTCCATCAACGGCGCCAACAGGTGGCCTTCCATATGGTGTACGCCCACTGCCGGCACCTCCAGCGCCCAGGCCAGCGAACGGGCCACGCCCGCCCCCACCAGCAGGGCGCCGACCAGGCCGGGGCCGGCCGTGTAGGCCACCCCATCAATGTCGTCCACGCCCAGCCCGGCCTCGCCCAGGGTCTGGCGGATCAACGGCAGCAGCTTGCGCACGTGGTCACGGCTGGCCAGCTCGGGCACCACACCACCGTATTCGGCGTGCAGGGCGATCTGGCTGTAGACCGCATGGGCGCGCAGGGCCGCGCTGCCGGCCAGGTCGGTGTCATACACCGCCACGCCGGTCTCATCACAGGAAGATTCGATGCCAAGGACTCGCATGCCTGCTATTATGACGCCCCTGCCGTTCCCTCGGGGACTGTGCAGAACCCTCTGCAATCGAACCACCGGCCCGTATTCAGGGTTGGCCGCTTGCAGTTTGTCTTTTCGCCGCTATAATGTGCGGCTCGCCGGGCGTGACCCGGTTCTACTGTGTCCCGGAGATTCCATGCCCAGCGTCAAAGTCCGCGAGAACGAGCCCTTCGAGTTTGCTCTTCGCCGCTTCAAGCGCACTTGCGAAAAGGCCGGTGTGCTGGCCGAAACCCGCAAGCGCGAGTTCTACGAAAAGCCGACCCAGGAGCGCAAGCGCAAGGCCGCCGCTGCTGTGAAGCGTCAGCTGCGCCGCTCGTCGCGCGACGTCACCAAGCGTCAGCGCCTGTACTGATCGGACGCATCTTCATTGCGGCGGGCTCGTCCTTCCGCAGTGGAGTCGAAGCCGGCACGCGCGAGCGTTGCCGGCTTTTTGCGTTTCCGGGCCCGGGCATCCGCCCTGCCCCACCACCATCACCTCGAGGTTCCTCATGAGCATGAAGCAGCAGCTCACCGAAGACATGAAGGCCGCCATGAAGGGCGGCGAGAAGCACAAGCTGGGCGTGATCCGCCTGATCAACGCCGCCATCAAGCAGAAGGAAGTGGACGAGCGCATCGAGCTGGATGACACCGCCGTGATCGCCGTGCTGGACAAGATGGTCAAGCAGCGCAAGGACTCGGTCAGCCAGTACGAAGCGGCCAACCGTGAAGACCTGGCCGAGATCGAGCGCGCCGAGATCGTGGTGATCGAAGCCTACCTGCCGGCCAAGATGGGCGAAGCCGAAATCGTGGCCGCCATCCAGGCTGCCATGGCCGAAACCGGCGCCAGCACCCCGGCCGACATCGGCAAGCTGATGGGCGCGCTGAAGCCGAAGCTGGCTGGCCAGGCCGACATGGGCCTGGTGTCCAAGCTGGTCAAGCAGCAGCTGTCGTAAGCCAGCATTGCATCCGGTAGCGGGGGGGGGGGGGGGGGGGGGGGGGGGGGGGGGGGGGGGGGGGG
>NZ_JACVUD010000117.1:0-12768 GCF_016624905.1 Stenotrophomonas sp. S49
CGAGGAGCAGTCGACTGACAGTCGACTCTACCGCGCGCAGCGCGGGGCTTTGGGTGCCCGGCGAGGAGCACTCGACTGACAGTCGACTCTACCGCGCGCAGCGCGGGGCTTTTGGTGTCCGGCGAGGAGCAGTCGACTGACAGTCGACTCTACCCATGGCGGCTCCGCTATCATCGCTGCATGAAGTCTGATGCTCATCCGCGCCCGATCCGGCCGTTGCCGGAAATCCTGATCAACCAGATCGCCGCCGGCGAAGTGGTCGAACGCCCTGCGTCGGTTGTGAAGGAGCTGGTCGAGAACGCCATCGATGCCGGCGCCAGCCGCGTCGACATCGATCTGGAAGAGGGCGGCGTGCGCCTGATCCGCATCCGCGACAACGGCAGCGGCATCGCGCCGGAACAGTTGCCGCTGGCGGTATCGCGGCACGCCACCAGCAAGATCGCCGATCTGGACGATCTGGAATCGGTGGCCACGCTGGGCTTCCGCGGCGAAGCACTGCCGTCCATCGCCTCGGTCAGCCGCTTCACCCTGGCCTCGCGCCGCGCGCATGACGAACACGGTTCGGCGCTGCAGATCGAAGGCGGCAAGATCGGTGAAGTGACGCCGCGCGCGCATGCGCCGGGCACCACGGTGGAAGTGCGCGAGCTGTTCTACAACGTGCCGGCACGGCGCAAGTTCCTGCGCGCCGAGCGCACCGAGCTGGGCCATATCGAAGAATGGCTGCGTTCGCTGGCGCTGGCACGGCCCGATGTCGAGCTGCGCGTGTCGCACAACGGCAAGGCATCGCGGCGCTACAAGCCCGGTGATCTGTACTCCGATGCGCGGTTGGCGGAAACGCTGGGCGAGGATTTCGCCACCCAGGCGGTGCGCGTGGACCACAGCGGTGCCGGCCTGCGCCTGCACGGCTGGATCGCCCAGCCGCATTATTCGCGGGCCAGCGCCGACCAGCAGTATCTGTACGTGAACGGCCGTTCGGTGCGCGACCGCAGCGTGGCGCATGCGGTGAAGATGGCCTATGGCGATGTCCTGTATCACGGCCGCCAGCCGGCGTATGTGCTGTTCCTGGAACTGGACCCGACCCGGGTGGACGTGAACGTGCATCCGGCCAAGCATGAAGTGCGCTTCCGGGATTCGCGGCTGGTGCACGATTTCGTCTATCGCACGCTGAAGGATGCGCTGGCCGATACCCGCGCCGGCGTGTCCGCGCAGGAGATCGGTGCTGGTGCGGCCCACCCCGTGGACGCCGCGGGTGCGCCGGTGCCGTCCACTGCCGGCGCGTCGGGCTTTGGCCTGGTGCGCGGCCCCGCGCCCGGTTCGGGCGGCGGCGGTGGTGGTTTCTCCGGCTGGCGCCCGCAGCAGCCGCTGGGCCTGCAGGTGGCCGATGCGCCGGCCGCCTACGCGGCGCTGTATGCCAGCGCCGGTGCCGGTGAACGCAGCGGCGCGCCGCCGCCAATGCCGAGCGAGAACGGCCTGCCGGTAACCAGCGCCGATGCCGGCGTGCCGCCGCTGGGTTACGCCATCGCCCAGCTGCACGGCATCTACATCCTGGCCGAGAACGCCGAAGGCCTGATCGTGGTGGACATGCATGCCGCCCACGAGCGCATCGGCTACGAACGGCTGAAGAATGCGCACGATGGCATCGGCCTGCAGTCGCAGCCGTTGCTGGTGCCGATTACCCTGGCCGTGGGCGAGCGCGAGGCCGATACCGCTGAAACCGAAGCGGAAACGCTGGCCGCGCTGGGGTTTGAAGTGACCCGTGCCGGCCCGGGCGCGCTGCATGTGCGCAGCGTTCCGGCACTGCTGGCCAATGCCGAGCCGGAGGGCCTGCTGCGCGACGTGCTGACCGATCTGCGTGAGCACGGCCAGAGCCGGCGCATTGCCAGTGCGCGTGACGAACTGCTGTCGACCATGGCCTGCCACGGCGCGGTGCGCGCCAACCGTCGCCTGACCGTGCCGGAAATGAACGCCTTGCTGCGCGACATGGAGATCACCGAGCGGTCCGGCCAGTGCAACCACGGTCGGCCGACCTGGGCCCGTTTTTCGCTGGCGGAGATCGACCGCTGGTTCCTGCGCGGCCGCTGAGCCGCGCTACCTGGAGGGGAGCATCGATGCGTTACTGGGGAGCGGGCGGCCTGCTGGTCGCCCTGACGCTGGCAGCCTGCAGTCCGGCCCCTGCGCCGGGGCCGGCACAGACCGAAGATCCGGCCTTCGCCGCGCAACAGCAGCAGTGGCGGGTGCAGCGCTACCAGGATCTGGTGCGGCCCGATGGCTGGACCGCGCTGGTGGGCCTGCACTGGCTGCAGAACAAATCGCACTTCATCGGTAGCGGTGCCACCAGTGGCATCCGCCTGGCGGTGGGCCCGGCCAAGCTGGGCCTGCTGCGCCGTGAAGGCAGCCAATGGTGGTTCACCCCCGAAGCCGGCACCGACGTGACCCACGAGGGGCAGCGGGTGCGGGGCCGGATCCGCATGGACACCGACAAGGACGCGCAGCCCACGCTGCTGGCCTTCGATGGCGGCAAGGGCCAGTTGAGCCTGATCCGCCGTGGCCCGCGTGACGCGCTGCGGGTGAAGCACGCCGATGCGGCGGCCCGGCGCGATTTCGCCGGCCTGCAGTACTGGCCGGGCGGTACCCAGTGGCAGGTGCCGGCGCGGTTCATCGCCCACCCGGCGGGCAAGACCCTGCCCATCGTCGACATCACCGGCCTGACCACCGACATGCCCAATGCAGGGGCGGTGGAGTTCGAGCGTGATGGACGGCAATGGCGCCTGGAAGCCGTCGGTGAACCTGGCCAGCCCCTGTTCCTGATCTTCGCCGACCGCACCAGTGGCCATGGCAGCTATCCGGCCGGTCGCTACCTGGACACCGCCGCGCCGGCCGCGGACGGCAGCCTGACCCTGGACTTCAACCACGCTTATAACCCGCCCTGTGCCTTCACCGCCTTTGCGACCTGTCCGCTGTCGCCGCCGGAAAACCGGATGGACCTGCGCGTGGATGCGGGCGAGAAGGCGTACCACCTGCCCCCGGGAGAGGGCTGACCATGTCGATCAGAACCCTGCTGCGAAGTGCTGCACTGTTGCTGGCCTGTGCCGTTGCGCCCCTGGCGGCCGCGCGCGGTGCGCCTGCCGAGAGTGGCGCCAGCAAGCCGCCGGTACCGCTGCTGTGGAAGGTGACCGGCGCCGGTGATGCGCGCCTGTACCTGCTCGGCTCGTTCCACCTGCTCACCGCGCAGGACTATCCGTTGTCGGCCGATGTCGAAAAGGCCTTCGACGCCTCGCAGCGCGTGGTGTTTGAACTGTCACCGGAAGACATGCAGTCGCCGCAGCTGGCCAGCCGCATGGTGCAGGCTGCCACCCGCACCGACGGCAGCGAGCTCAAGCGTGACCTGGACGAGGCGACCTGGCAGAAGCTGCAGGCGTTTGCGGCCAGCAACAACCTGCCGCTGGCGCAGTTGCAGGGCATGAAGGCCTGGTTCGTGGGCCTGACCATTTCGGTCGGGCAGATGCAGAAGATGGGCCTGGACCCGGCGCTGGGCCTGGACCGCCATTTCATGGAGCGCGCGCAGAAGACCGGGCGCAGGACCGCGGGCCTGGAAGACATCGATACCCAGATCAGCATGCTGGACGGCATGAGCGCCACCGAACAGCGGCAGATGCTGGCCGAGTCGCTGGACGAGGTGGCCAAGGGCGATGCGCAGGCACGCCAGCTGCACGATGCCTGGCGCCGCGGTGATGAGCGCCTGCTGTGGAACAAGATGGCCATGGAGATGCGCCAGCAGTACCCGCAGCTCTACCAGCGCATCAACACCGGCCGCAACGACGCTTGGGTGCCCAAGCTGGTGCCGTACCTGCAGGCCGGGCAGGGTGGCACCTTGGTGGTGGTGGGCGGGCTGCACCTGCTGGGCAGCGATGGCGTGGTGGAAAAGCTGAAGGCCAAGGGCTACAAGGTCGAGCGCGTGTGCACGGGGTGCAAGCGGTAGATCCACGCCGCGCGTGGATGCCGCGGCAACGACGGCCGCAACAAAAAACGGCGCGCCAGGGGCGCGCCGTTTTCGTTGCAGCCGATGGCCGGGCTCAGCGGCGGGTCTTGCCGCCGGTGCCGGTGCTGGCACCGCCCTCGTTCGGCTTGCTGCCAGTGCCGGTACCGGTACCGGTACCGGTACCGCCCGGGCGCGGGCCGCCGAAGCCGGCGCCCATGTTGCGCTGGAATTCCTGCCACAGCTCCAGGTTGCGTTCGGTCAGCTGGTTCATCATCGCCCACGGGGTCTGCCCCAGCAGATTGCCCATCTGCTGGCGGAACTGCTGCTGCTGGTCAAGGAAGACCTGCATGCTGCGTTCCAGGTAGTTGCCCATGAAGCCCTGTAGCGAATCGCCATAGAAGCGGATCAGCTGGCTCAGCAGCTGGGTGGACAGCATCGGTTCGCCGTCCTGCTCCTGGTCGGCAATGATCTGCAGCAGCACCGAGCGGGTCAGGTCGTCGCCGCTCTTGGCGTCGCGGACCTCGAAATCCTCGCCATCCAGGATCAGCTGGCGCACGTCTTCGATGGTGATGTAGCTGGAAATCTCGGTGTCGTACAGACGACGATTCGGATACTTCTTGATGATGCGGGTCGCAGCCATGAAGCGGTACTCGTCACAGTAGATGTGCAGCATGGCGCAGTGCACAAGCCTTGGCAACCGCCCCAGCCCCCGCCGGGCTTGGCTTTGCACGCCCATCATGTTGCGCAGCAAGGGTTTGCGTGCTGCGCAGCATGGGCGCGCCGCGACCGCCCCGGAGCGGCGCGGCCGCCCGGGTTGCGCGGCTTACCAGCCCATGTGGTGGCCGCCGTTGATGTCCAGGTTGCTGCCGGTGATCCAGGCCGCCTCGTCGGCCACCAGGAACGACACGCCATAGGCGATTTCCTCCGGCTTGCCCAGGCGCCCGGTGGGAATGTCGGCAATGATCTTGGCGCGCACCTCTTCGGGCACGGCCATCACCATGTCGGTGGCCACGTAGCCCGGCGAAATGGTGTTGACGGTGATGCCGAAGCCGGCGTTCTCGCGCGCCAGCGAGATGGTGAAGCCGTGCATGCCGGCCTTGGCCGCGGCGTAGTTGGCCTGACCATACTGGCCCTTCAGGCCGTTGATCGAACTGATCTGGATGACCCGGCCCCAGCCGCGGCGGCGCATGCCTTCGATCACCGGGCGGGTGACGTTGAACACCGAATTGAGGTTGGTGTTGATCACATCGTGCCACTGCTCGGCGCGCATGCGATGGAAGGTGGTGTCGCGGGTGATGCCGGCGTTGTTGACCAGGATCTCGACCGGGCCCAGTTCGGCTTCCACCGCGCGCACCATGGCCTCGGCGCTGGCCGGGTCGGAGACATCGCCGGGGAAGATCGACACGTTGTAGCCGCGCGCGGTCATGGCCTGCTGCCAGGCACGGGCCTTGGCTTCGTCGCGGTAGTTGGTGGCGACCCGGTGGCCCTGGTCGGCCAGGCGTTGGCAGATGGCGGTACCGATGCCGCCGGTTCCGCCGGTGACCAGTGCGACGCGAGATGTCATGGAATGCTGTCCGGGTTTCAGGTGGGGGAAAGGGGATTCTGCAACATCGGCGCGGAAAGTGCGCCGTCGGCCAGCAGGATGTCCTGCCGTGGCAGGCGCGCCGGATCGAAGGCGTGCCGGGCGGCCCGCAGCAGCGCGGGCAGGTCTTCGCAGTCGTCCAGCGCCGTCGGCGGCTGCCCCAGCAGGGCCCACAGCTGGCGCAGTACCGGCAGCGGCCGCGCGCTGTCCACCGGCAGGGCGGCCAGCGATTTGGACAGCTTGTGGCCCGGCGCATCCAGCAGCAGCGGCAGGTGCCAGTAGCGCGGCACGGCCAGGCCCAGGGCCTGCTGCAGCAGGATCTGGCGCGCGGTGGAATCGAGCAGGTCGGCGCCGCGCACCACCTCGGTCACGCCCTGCGCGGCATCGTCCACCACCACCGCCAGCTGGTAGGCCCAGCAGCCATCGGCGCGGCGCAGCACGAAATCGCCGACCTCGGCGTGCACGTCCTGCTGCTGCGGGCCGCGCAGGCCATCAACGAAGTGGACCATGCTGCCCGGCGGCACCCGGAAGCGGACGGCCGGGTCCGGTCGCGGCGTGCGGGCCACGCAGCGGTGGTGGATGCCGCCGCTGGCCGCCAGGTCGCTGCGGCTGCAGTGGCAGACGAAGGCCAGGTCGCTGGCCAGCAGCCCGTCCAGCGCGGCCTGGTAGACGGCGTTGCGCTCGCTCTGCCAGAGCACCGGGCCATCGTGGGCCAGGCCGAAATCGGCGAGGGTGCGCAGCTGCGCCTGCGCGGCACCGGGCACGGTGCGTGGTGGGTCCACGTCTTCAATGCGCAGCCGCCACAGGCCGCCGGCGTGGCGCGCGAGCAGCCAACTGCCGAAGGCGGCAAGCAGGGAACCGGGGTGCAGCAGGCCGGTGGGCGAGGGCGCAAAGCGGCCGCAGGGAATGGGGGAGGTCATGCTGGCTGAATCGTCGGTCAGGTTGGCGCTTGAATTCAAGCTGACTGCACCGCAAATTGGCAGATATCGACCCCTTCCGAGCCGGAATTTCCCATGTTTACCCGCATCGCACTCTTTCTAGCCACGAACTTTGCCGTGCTTATCCTGGCCAGCATCGTGATGTCGCTGCTGGGGGTCAATCCCAGCCAGATGAGCGGCCTGCTGGTGATGGCCGCGATCTTCGGCTTCGGCGGCTCCTTCATTTCGCTGCTGCTGTCCAAGTGGATGGCCAAGCGTTCCACCGGCGCGGTGGTGATCACCGAGCCGCGCAACCCGACCGAGCGCTGGCTGCTGGCCACCGTTGAACGCCAGGCCAAGGCCGCCGGCATCGGCATGCCGGAAGTGGCCGTGTATGACGGCCCGGAAATCAATGCGTTCGCCACCGGTGCCAACCGCAACAACGCGCTGGTGGCCGTGTCCACCGGCCTGCTGCACAACATGAGCGAAGACGAGGCCGAGGCCGTGCTGGGCCACGAGATCGCCCACGTGGCCAACGGTGACATGATCACCATGGCGCTGCTGCAGGGCGTGCTGAACACGTTCGTGATCGTGCTGGCCCGCGTGGTGGGTGGCGTGATCGACAGCGCGCTGTCGGGCAACCGCGAAGGCGGCGGCCGTGGCTTTGCGTACTACATCATCGTGTTCGTGCTGGAGATGGTGTTCGGCCTGTTCGCCACCATGATCTCGATGTGGTTCTCGCGCCATCGCGAATTCCGTGCCGACGCTGGTGGTGCATCGCTGGCCGGTCGCCAGAAGATGATTGCTGCGCTGGAGCGCCTGCAGTTGAACCACGGCCAGAGCACGCTGCCCAGCCAGATCGCCG
The DNA here is from genome assembly GCF_016624905.1 of Stenotrophomonas sp. S49. Classification (NCBI taxonomy): domain Bacteria; kingdom Pseudomonadati; phylum Pseudomonadota; class Gammaproteobacteria; order Lysobacterales; family Lysobacteraceae; genus Stenotrophomonas; species Stenotrophomonas sp. S49. Next base: position 7,344 of record NZ_JACVUD010000117.1, read on the forward strand.
CCTTCGGCATTGCTGGCTCGACCGCCAAGAAGCTGTTCATGAGCCACCCGCCGCTGGAAGAGCGCATTGCCGCGCTGCGGGCTTCGACGGTGGCGTAAGCCTCGGCTTTCAATGTAGTGCAGGAACGCCTGGCCTCGCGCCGGGCGTTTTGTTTGCGGTGATGCATGCGTCAGTAATGCCGGGTCATGCCCGGCGGATCATTTCCGTGCCCGCGGAGAGGTGTCACTTTCTTTGCTCGTGCAAAGAAAGTAACCAAAGAAACACGCCGCCATCCGCGAGCCGCCGTGCTGCGCACGACGGTTCCCTGCGCTCCTCGGTGACCCATGGGACGGCGCGGAACTCGCTGCGCTCAGACACCCGCGCCTCTTCGCCCCTGGTTCCCCTGCGGTGCTCGGCTCGCTGCAAGGCGGACCCACGTCAAGGTCAAAAGCCACAGCCGCCCGTACCGGGCAGCGTGGAGAACCGTGATATGTCGCAGTCTACGCAAACAAAAACGGCACCCTCCCGGGTGCCGTTTCGATGCGCCGCTGCGATGCGACGCTCAGAACTTCGCGTCGAACTCGGCGGCGTAGGCGGTGTTTACCAGCACCTTCTGCAGGGCTTCGGCTACCTTCAGGTTGCCGGCCACGATCTGGTGGGTGTCCGGGCCGCGGTTGTCCATGCGGCCCAGGGTGGCGCCCTTGAAGTCGCACACCTTGCCGCCGGCTTCGCGCACCAGCAGCAGGCCAGCGGCCACGTCCCAGGCCTTCACGCCGGCTTCGAAGTAGGCATCGGCGCGGCCGCAGGCCACGTAGGCCAGGTCCAGCGCGGCCGAGCCGGTGCGGCGCACGTCTTCGGCATGCACCAGCAGCGCGTCCAGGGCCTTCAGCTGTGCGCTGGCGCGGCTGCGCTCACGCGGCGCGAAGCCGGTGTGGATCATGGTGCCTTCCAGGTCCTTGCGGTCGGCCACGCGGATGCGACGGTCGTTGAGCACGGCACCGGCACCGCGGCTGGCGGTGAACAGTTCATTGCGCAGCGGGTCGAAGATCACCGCGTCGGTCGGTTCGCCGTTTTCCACCAGGGCGATGGACACGCAGTAGTGCGGCACGCCGCGCAGGTAGTTGCTGGTGCCATCGAGCGGGTCGATGACCCACATCTGGCGACGCTCGCCCTGCACGCCACCTTCTTCACCGAAGATGCCGTAGTCGGGGTAGGCGCGCTTGAGTTCCTTGACGATCACCTTTTCCGCATCGGCATCGACTTCGCTGGCGTAGTCCATGCGGCCCTTCTGCACCACATTCAGCGCCTCGAGCTTGTTGATGTTGCGCAACAGGACGTTGCCGGCGAGGCGGGCGGCCTTGACCATGACGGTGACGGCGGGTTTCTGCATGGCGTGGGCTCCCGGAAAGGCAGAAGAGAAGGGCTGGCGGGGGAAAAGAGCGGGTCCGGCGCAGTGGCCGGCCGCACAGTTTACCATTGGTCTTCGTCCAGCTCGACCTTTTCCCTGTTCATGTCCCAGTTTCCCGCCGCCACCCGCATCCGTTTCGTCCTTGTAGGCACCCAGCACCCCGGCAACATGGGGGCCGCCGCGCGTGCCCTGAAGACCATGGGCCTGGCCCGGCTGGTGCTGGTCGCCCCCGAAAAGCCGCTGGACGAGGAGGCCTTCCGCCGCTCGGCCGGTGCCGAAGACGTGCTGGGCGACGCGCCCGTGGTGCCCACCCTGGCCGAGGCCGTTGCCGACTGCACCCTGGTGCTGGGCTGCACGGCCCGCGCGCGCCGGGTGCAGCTGGAAGAGTTCCTGCCGGTCGATGCCGCCGCCCGTGCGGTGCACAAGGCCGGGCAGGGCGCCGAGGTGGCGCTGGTGTTCGGCCGCGAGCGCACCGGCCTGACCAACGAAGAACTGCAGCTGTGCCACGCCGCTGTGCATATTCCGTCCGACCCGGCGTTCAGTTCGCTCAACCTGGCCGCGGCGGTGCAGGTGCTGGCCTATGAAACGCGCATGCGCCTGCTGGGCCAGCAGCCGGTGGTGCAGGCTGAAGAAGGCCTGCGCAAACAGGCGGCCAGCCATGAACAGCTGGAGAGCTTCTTCGGCCAGCTCGGGCAGACCCTGGACGAGATCGATTTCCATAAAGGGCGGGCGCCCGAATCGGCCATGCGCAAGCTGCGCCGCCTGTTCCTGCGTGCCGAGCCCAGCGAGCAGGAAGTGCGCCTGTTGCGCGGCATTCTGGCCGACGCCCAGCGCATGGCCCGGCTGGCGCAGCCGAAGGATTCGCAGGGCTGACGAAGTTCTCATTTTTTCAGGTAGTCTGTCGCGATTACCTGGGGGATGAAACGTGGTGTCGGGTCTGCGGAAGGCAATGCAGAGGGGACTGCTGAGCCTGGCCTGGGTGTTGCTGGCCGGGATGGCGCATGCTGCGCCGGCGCCCGACCCGGTGCTGGTGCTGGGGCGGATCAGCGACAACCCGAAGGCGCATTACGAACAGCTGCAACCGTTGCTGGACTACGTGGTGGCCCGCATGCACGACGTGGGCATCCGCGAAGGGCGCATCTTGATGGCGCGCGATCCGCAGCAGATGGCCAGCTATCTGCGCCGCGGTCGGGTCGACTGGGTCACGGAAACGGCCGGGACCGCGGTGGCGCTGGGCCTGCGCAGCGGGGCTCAACCGCTGCTGCTGACCGAGCGCAGCGGCGTGCGCGAGTACCACACGGTGTTCTTCGTGCGCCGCGACAGTGCGCTGCAGCGTGTGGAAGACCTGCGCGGGCATCGCCTGGCCCTGCAGAACACCGCGTCCACCAGCGCCTACCTGGTGCCGGTGATGACCCTGCTTGAGCGTGGCGTGACGCCGCAGATCCTGGCCGGTAACTGGGATGTGCCCGGCCCGGACGCGGTGGGCTATGTGTTTGCCCGCAGCGAACTGAACGTGGCCACCTTCGTGCACAAGGGGCTGGCCGACGGCGGTGCGGTCAGCAGCGTGGACTGGGATGATGAGGCGCGGGTGCCGGCAGCGTTCCGCCGCGACTTCCGCGTGCTGCTGCGCACCGAGCCTTACCCGCGCGCGGTGGAAGTGGTGCGTGGCGACCTGGACCCGCGGGTGCGCGAGCGGCTGCAGCAGGTGCTGCTGCAGGCGGCCTCCGATCCACGTGCGCAGGTGGCATTGCAGCGTTTTTTTGGTACTTCCGGGTTCCACCGCGTCGATGCGCATGCGCAGCAGCGGCTGGACGAATTGAAACAAGGGTTGACGCGCGTGCGGATGGAAGTTGAATGAAATGGCTCGGCTCCGGGATGCAGGCCCGATTCCTGCTCGCCATGGGCGGGGCAATGCTGGTGGTGATCGCGATCCTGGCCGTGCTGCTGGGGCGCCAGGCATCGATGCAGAGCGAGGTGAAGAGCCTCAGCGGCGGGGTGATCCACGAGCTGTTCGATCGCAGCGTGCGCAGCCGCGGCGAGGCGCTGGCGCGTGAATTGTCTGATTCACTGGCCAACCCGCTGTACTACAACGACCTGGACCAGGTTGGTGCGCTGGTGCGCGGTACGGCGCGGCAGCCGGTGGTGCGCTATGTACTGGTGTTCGACGAGCGCGGGCGCCTGGTGCATGACGGCTCGCTGGACGTGGCCGGCTTCGGCCGCGAAATGGACGACCCGCTGGCCCGTGGCGCGGTAAAGGCACAGACCCTGGTGGTGCAGCAGTCGCCCACCGTGCTGGACAACGCCATGCCGATCACCGTGGGCAAGCAGCGTATCGGCGGTGTGCGCGTGGGCATGGCCCTGGACGAGGTGCACGCGCGCGAAGTGGCCGCCAACGCGACCTTGGGGCAGCGCCTGCAGCAGGTCGGCAGCCGCCACCTGGGCTGGCTGCTGCTGATGCTGGGCCTGCTTGTGGTGATCGGCGTGGTGGTCATCCTGTACGTGCAGCGCACCCTGGTGACACCGATCCGTGAGCTGGCCGCCGCAGCACGCCGCATCGAGGCGGGCGATTACCAGGCGCCGCTGGCCGAGAACACCCGCGACGATGAAGTGGGTGAGCTGGTGCGCGGCTTTGCGCGCATGCGCGATGCCATTGCCCGCCATGACCGCGAAGTGCGGCACATGGCCTATACCGATGCGCTGACCGGGCTGACCAACCGCCTGGCCTTCCGCGAAGCGCTGGACCACCGCCTGATGGCGGCGCGCGCGTCCGGGCATCGCCTGGGGCTGCTGTTTGCCGACATCGATGACTTCAAGCGGGTGAACGACACCCTGGGCCATGAGGCCGGTGACGAGGCGCTGCTGCAGTTCGCCCAGCGCATTTCCAGCGCGGTGGCCGAAGCCGGCGGTGACGAAGCCTTGCTGGCGCGGTTCGGTGGCGACGAGTTCGTGATCCTGGTCGGCGACGGTGATGTGGCGGCCAATGCCCGCCTGCTGGCCGAAGTGCTGGTGCGCGAGCTGGGCAAGCCGCTGGTGGTGCAGGGCCGCGAGCTGTTCCTGGGCACCTCCATCGGCGTGACCCTGTTCCCAGACGATGCCGCCGATGCCACCACGCTGCTGAAGAACGGCGACATCGCCATGTACCAGGCCAAGATGGCCGGCAAGAACTGCTTCCGCTACTACAGCCGGGCCATGGACCATGCGGTCGAACGCCGCGTGCACATGGAACAGGAACTGCGCGGCGCCTGGGAGCGCGGCGAACTGCGCCTGGCCTACCAGCCGATCTTCCGCATGCGCGACCGCCGCCTGGTGGGCGTGGAAGTGCTGTTGCGCTGGCAGCATCCCACGCTGGGCACCATTCCGCCGTCGGTGTTCATTGAAGTGGCCGAGCAGAGCGGGCTGATCGAGATCATCGGACCGAAGGTGCTGCGCGCCGCGTGCATGGAGGCCTCGCAGTGGCCGCGTGGCGCCGCCGGCGATGAGCTGTTCGTGTCGGTGAACGTGTCGCCGCGCCAGCTGCGCGGTGGTGAACTGCCCGCCCTGGTGGCGCAGTGCCTGCACGAATCCGGCCTGCCCGCTTCACGCCTGCACCTGGAGCTGACCGAAACGGCGGTGATCGGCGATGAAATGGTTGCCGCACAGCTGCTGGACAAGCTGCACCGCACCGGCGTGAAGGTGTGGCTGGACGACTTCGGCACCGGCTTCTCCGGTCTCAGCCACCTGCGCCAGGTGCCGGTGGATGGCGTGAAGATCGACAAGAGCTTCGTGGCCGACATGCAGCGCGACCCGGATGACCTGGCCCTGACCACGGCCATCATCGCCATGGCCCATGCACTGGGCATCACCGTGGTGGCCGAGGGCATCGAGCAGGAAGCGCAGTTCGAGCTGCTGGCCCAGCGCGGCTGCGACCTGGGCCAGGGTTACCGCTTGAGCCACCCGGTGACCGCCACCGAAGTGGTGCGGATGATCGAGTCGGGGTTGTAAACGCCTATCCACGCATGGCGCGGATCTACCGCCGGGTGTACCACGCGTTGATTCAGT
>NZ_JACVUD010000118.1:0-12474 GCF_016624905.1 Stenotrophomonas sp. S49
GCCGCATGGATGCGGCGACCGAGCTTACAGGGACGTACTTGCAGCGTCCCCCTCAATCGGACCCACCCCGCCATCCCACAGGACCCCAGCTTTTGACGTGGCCGTGGCCGTGGCCGTGGCTCTCAGCAGGTGCAGGGCCGCAGGCCCTGCAGAACACCCCCTCTTTGCTGCGGCGCAGAATGCATGGGCGGGCGCTCCCTGTTCTACTTCAATCGATCTAAATCCGCCGGGGTGCGGATTTGTACCGATGGAAACGGGGAGTTCGGCCGCAGCGGCCGGCACCCGCTGCCGCCCTGCCGCCAAGGAGTCCTGTCCGTGACCAGGTTGTCCCGCCGTCGTTCCCTCCTGCGCCTGCCGGCGCTGTCCCCGCGGCCGCTGGCCCGCGCCGCCTGCCTGCTGGCCCTGGCCATCACGCCCTGGCTGCAGGCCGCACCTGCCGCACTCGAACGCGAGGTCAACACCTTCATCGGCAGCAAGGATGACGGCAACACCTTCCCCGGCGCGTCGGCACCGTTCGGCCTGATCCAGGTCAGCCCGATCGGCAGCCACTATTCCGGCTGGCGCTACGACGACGAAAAGATCCGCGGCTTCGGCCATTCCTTCCTGTCCGGCGCCGGCTGCTGGGAACAGGGCGGCCAGGTCTCCATCCTGCCGGTGACCGGCAGCATCGGCCCGGGCGGCGATTTCGATACCGCCAACCCCAAGCAGTTCGACCACAAGGCCTACGCCGCCAACTACACCCACGACGGTGAGGTGGGCCAGGCCGGCTACTACAAGGTGCGCCTGACCAGCTACGGCGGCATCGACGCCGAAGCCACCGCGCGCACCCGCGCCGCGGCCGAGCGCTACACCTTCAGCCAGCGCAGCGGCGATGGCCATGTGCTGGTGAACGTGGGCCAGGCCAACGAGCGCCATTCGGTGATCGGCAGCGTGGTGGACGTGGTGGGCGACCGGGTGGTGGAAGGCAAGCTGGTCACCAAGAGCTTCTGCGGCGGCCACCAGTACACCACCTGGTTCCGCGTTGAATTCGATCGCCCGTTCAAGGCGCACGGCACGTGGGGCGAGACCGGTGGCCTGCCCAACGCGCGGCACAGCATGGAAGGCGAGCAGAAGCCGAACGGTGCCTGGCTCACCTTCGATCTGGCCAAGGGCCAGTCGGTCACGGCGGTCAGTGCGATCTCGCACGTGGATGCCGAGGGCGCACGCACCAATCTGCGCGCCGAGGGCATGCAGGGTGGGGCGCTGATTGGCTTCGACCGTATGCGCGCGCTTTCCCAGCAGGACTGGCGCGAGCAGTTGGCGCGGGTGCGCGTGCAGGGTGGCACGGGCGATGACCGCACCGTGTTCTACAGCGCGCTGTACCACGCGCTGCTGCAGCCGCTCACCGGCAGCGATGCCGATGGCCGCTACCGTGGCTATGACGATGGCATCCACCGCGCCGATGGTTGGACCTACTACGAGTATTTCTCGCTGTGGGATACCTATCGCGCGCAGAACCAGTGGCTGGCGCTGACCCGTCCGGACGTGGCGCGTGATATCGGTCGCACGCTGCTGGCCATTGACGAGCAGGGCGGCTGGCTGCCGCGCTGGGGCTATGCCAACTTCGAAACCAACATCATGACCGGCGATCCGGTCACCCCGTTCATGGTCGACCTGTGGCGCTTCGGTGCGCTGAAGGGGCGTGAATCGCAGGCCTGGGATGCACTGCGCCGCAATGCCTTCGGCACGCCGCCGCTGAACTCGCGGATGGCCGGTCGCTCGGGCAACCGGACCTACCTGGACAAGGGTTACGTGGTCTATGACCGCGCGTTCCCGTCCAAGGGCATGGACGTGGACCCGCACCATGGTGGCTCGGCCACGCTGGAATACGCACTGGCCGACTGCGCGCTTTCGCAGATGGCCGATGGCCTGGGCCATGCGCAGGATTCGGCCACGCTGCGCGAGCGTGGGCGCAACTGGCGCAAGGTGTGGGACCCGCAGGTGCGTGACGCCGAAACCGGCTTTACCGGCTTCCCGCGCCCGCGCACCGAAGACGGCCAGTGGTACACCCCGGCCGACGGCCATTACAGCCCGCGTTCGCACCATGGCTTCCACGAAGGCACTGCCTGGCAGTACCAGTGGCTGGCGCAGCAGGACGTGCCGGGCCTGGTGGAAGCAATGGACGGCCGCGAGCAGGCCGGCCGCCGCCTGGATGCCTTCTTCGCGATGGATGCGCTGCAGGCCGATCCGCTTACCGCCGCGCGCAAGGAATGGGTGGTAGGGCCGTACAGCTACTACAACCAGTTCCGTTACAACCCCAACAACGAACCGGACCTGCACGCGCCGTGGCTGTACACGCTGATCGGCCAGCCGTGGAAGACCGCCAACGTGCTGCGTGCGGCGCAGCAGCTGTTCACCAACGCGCCCAACGGCGTCACCGGCAATGACGACCTGGGCACGATGTCGGCCTGGTACCTGTTCAGTGCCATCGGCGTGTACCCGGCTGTGCCGGGCAGCGGCCAGTTCCTGCTGCACACGCCGCGCTTTGCCAAGGTGGAAGTGGACATGGGCAACGGTCGCACGCTGCGCATCGACGCGCCCGGCGCCGATGGCCGCCGCCTGCAGTACGTGCAGGGCGTGCAGCTGGATGGCCGCGCGCATGCCCCGGTGTGGCTGGACTGGGACCAGCTGCAGCAGGGCCCGCGCCTGCAGTTCGCGCTGGATGCACAGGCCCCGACCCAGGGCTGGGGTACGGCGGTAAAGGATCTGCCGGTCTCATGGTGCGCTGCACCAGGCAGCGTGCTGCGCTGAGCCATCGTCGTGCCGTTGGCGGCCAACCAGCGAACGGCACGGCACGAATGGCCTCCGATCCATTAGGCTTGACCCTCCCGAGGAGCCCGGTACAGCGATGAACGACAACGACGGCACTTCCAGCAAGCGTTCCGGCAAGGCGGTGACGGTGACCGACATCGCCCGTGCGATCGGCGTGTCGCGCGCCACCGTGTCGCTGGTGCTGCGTGGCAGTCCGCTGGTCAATGTCGATACCCGGGCCAAGGTGGAGGCCGAACTGCGCCGCCAGCGCTACGTCTACAACCGTGCGGCAGCCAACCTGCGCCGGCGCACCTCCAGCAGCATCGCGCTGGTCATCAACGATCTGTCCAACCCGTTCTTCGCCGAATTTGCTTCTGGCGTGGACGAGGCATTGGGCGGGCGAGGCTATGTCACCCTGCTGGGCAGCACGGGCGAATCGCCGCAGCGCCAGCAGGCGGTGCTGTCCACGCTGATGGAGCACACCCCGGCCGGCCTGATCCTGTCGCCGGCCGAGGGCAGCGATGCCACGCTGCTGCGCCAGGCGCTGGGTGCCAACGCCAACGTGCTGCTGTTCAACCGCGAACTGGAAGGGGCCGACTGGGACTTCCTGACCCTGGACAACCAGCACGGCGCTTATCTGGCCACCCGCCACCTGATCGAGCGCGGCCACCAGCAGATCGCCTTCTTCGGCGGTCATGCCGATTCCAGTTCCTGCCACCAGCGCCGCGCCGGCTTCCAGCAGGCGTTGGCCGAGGCGGGCCTGGCGCTGCCGCCGGGCTGGATGATCGAATCGGCGCCCAATCGCCTGGAGGCGGCCGCGCGCACCGATGAACTGTTCGCCGACGGCCATCGTCCCAGTGCCGCGGTCTGCTACAACGACACGGTCGCGCTGGGCCTGATGCTGGGCCTGAACTCCCGCGGCATCCGCCCCGGCGGTGATTTCGCGGTGACCGGTTTCGATGATATTTCCGAGGCCTCGGTGGCGGTGCCGCCGCTGACCACCCTGACCGCCGATCCGCGCGAGCGTGGCCGGCAGGCCGCCGCGCTGCTGCTGCAACGCCTGGATGATCCCGATGCACCGCCGCGGCGCACCGTCGCCCCGGTGCAGCTGCGCGTGCGCGAGAGCAGTGCCGCGCGGCCGAACTGATTTCCTACGACCTTTTCCCTTCCACGTACCAACGACCTACACGCGCATCGAGGCGCGAACCGCATGCCGATTTCCGCAACGCCCCGTCCATCGGGAACCAACAGCAGCCAGGCGCCGGTGATGAATGCCCGTGCGGCCCTGTGGGTGGCCACCACCATCTTCTTCATGTGGGGCTTCCTGACCAGCCTCAACGATGTGCTGATCCCGCACCTGAAGGCCGTGTTCGAGCTGAACTACACCCGCGCCATGCTGGTGCAGTTCACCTTCTTCGGCGCGTATTTCCTGATGTCGGTGCCGGCCGGTCGGCTGGTGGCACGGTTGGGCTACAAGAAGGGCATCATCGCCGGCCTGCTGATTGCCGGTGTGGGCGCGCTGGGCTTCTGGCCGTCGGCCGCGCTGCGCACCTATGACGCCTTCCTGGCTTCGTTGTTCGTGCTGGCCACCGGCATTACCGTGCTGCAGGTGGCGGCCAACCCGTACGTGGCGCTGCTGGGCCCGGAGAAAACCGCCTCCAGCCGCCTGACCCTGGCGCAGGCGCTGAACTCGCTGGGCACCACGCTGGCGCCGCTGTTCGGCGGCTTCCTGATCCTGAGCACCGCGGTGAAGAGCGGTGACGAGATCAAAGCGATGCCGATGGCCGAGCAGCTGGCCTACCGTACTGCCGAAGCGCAGTCGGTGCAGGGCCCGTACGTGGGCCTGGCGATCGCGCTGGTGCTGCTGGCCGTGTTCGTCTACCTGTTCCGCCTGCCCAGCCTGACCGAAACCACCGAGCAGGCCGACACCAGCCACCACACCCTGCTGGATGCGCTGAAGCAGCCGCACGTGCTGTTCGGCGTGCTGGCCATCTTCTTCTACGTGGGCGCCGAGGTGTCCATCGGCAGCCTGATGGTGAACTACCTGGCGCTCCCAGAAATCGGCGGCATGAGCGAACAGCAGGCCACCCACTACGTGTCGGCCTACTGGGGCTGCGCCATGGTCGGCCGCTTCGCCGGCGCCTGGCTGCTGGCCAAATTCTCGCCGCGCCGCCTGCTGGCCGGCTTCGCGCTGGCCAACGTGGTGCTGCTGGCGGTCACCCTGGGCTCGGGCGGCAAGGTGGCGCTGTACGGCATCGTGGCTACCGGCCTGTTCAATTCCATCATGTTCCCGACCATCTTCTCGCTGGCCATCGAACGCCTGGGTCCGCTGACCAACAAGGCGTCCAGCCTGCTGATCATGGCCATCGTTGGTGGCGCGATCATTCCGCTGCTGCAGGGCATGCTGGCCGATCGCATCGGCCTGCACCTGAGCTTCGTGCTGCCGGTGGTCTGCTACGTCTACATCATCTTCTACGGTCTGGTGGGCTCGCGCCCGCCGTCCGTCGGCCCGCAGGGAGGCTGAGTCGGAAATGGGTGCCATTGTCTGCTTCGGCGAAATTTTGATCGATCTACTAGCGCAGCCGCCGGCCTCGGCCGACACCCCGCGCGCCTTCCTGCAGTACGCCGGCGGTGCGCCGGCCAACGTGGCCGTGGCCGCCGCCCGGCTGGGTGCGCAGACCCAGTTCGTGGGCATGCTGGGCCGGGACATGTTTGGTGATTTCCTGGTCGACAGCCTGGCCGAGCACCGCGTGGGCACCGACTACATCGTGCGCACCGATGCAGCCAAGACCGCGCTGGCATTCGTGGCATTGGACGCGCACGGCGAACGCAGCTTCAGCTTCTACCGGCCGCCGGCGGCCGACCTGCTGTTCCGTGACAGCGATTTCCAGGGTACCTGCTTCGACAGCGCCGCCTGTTTCCATGTGTGCTCCAACAGCCTGACCGAAGCGGACATTGCCGCGGCAACCTTCGCCGGCATGGAGCGTGCGCGTGCCGCCGGTGCGGTGGTCAGCCTTGACCTGAACCTGCGCCCGGCGCTGTGGCCGGCCGACACCGATCCCACGCCGCGCCTGTGGCAGGCGCTGGAGCGCGCCGACCTGGTAAAGCTCTCGCGCGAAGAGCTGGACTACCTGGCCGCGCCGCACGGTGCCGACGGTGACCAGGTCGTACTGCAGCGTCTGCTGGGCGCACAGGCACGCTGGGTGATCGTGACCGACGGTGCCGCCACGCTTCGCTGGTACACCCGCGAGCAGCAGGGCCAGGTCACCAGTTTCAGCGTGGCCACGGTGGATACCACCGCCGCCGGCGATGCCTTCGTGGGCGGCGTGCTCGTGGGCCTGCTGGAGCGCGGCGGTGCCGGCGCTGGCTTCGCCGCCTTCTGCCAGGACCCGCAGGCGATCACCGAAACGCTGCGCTTCGGCGCGGCTGTCGGTGCGCTGGCGGTCACCCGCAAGGGCGCCTTCGCGGCCATGCCCTCGCTCGATGAAGTGCAGCAGCTGCTGCAGACCCAGGAACTTTCCGCATGACCCAGACCGCCTCCCGCTTCGTTCCGCAGTTCCGCTCGGCCGAGTTCCTGCGCGCGCACATCGCCGACACGATGGCGTTCTACCACCCGCGCTGCATCGACCACAACGGTGGCTTCTTCCACTACTTCCTGGACGATGGCACGGTCTACGACGCCGGCCACCGCCACCTGGTCAGCAGTACCCGCTTCGTCTTCAACTACGCCATGGCTTACCGCGAATTCGGTAATGCCGAGTACCGCGAGGCCATTGAACATGGCGTGCGCTACCTGCGCGAGGTGCACCGCAACCCGTCCACCGGCGGCTACGCCTGGACGCTGCGCGATGGGCAGGTCGAAGACGATATGAACCACTGCTACGGCGTGGCATTCGTGCTGCTGGCCTACAGCTGCGCGCTGAAGGCCGGCGTCGAACAGGCCCGCGCGTGGATGGACGAAACCTGGCAGCTGCTGGAAGCACGCTTCTGGGAAGCCGGGCACGGTCTCTACAAGGATGAAGCCGACGGCCAGTGGAACTTCACCGGCTACCGCGGGCAGAACGCCAACATGCACATGTGCGAGGCAATGCTGGCCGCGTTCGAGGCCAGTGGCGAGCAGCGCTATGTGCAGCGCGCACTGCAGCTGGCCGACAACATGACCCGGCGCCAGGCCGCCAAGGCCGGCGGCCTGGTGTGGGAACACTACGACACGAACTGGGAGATCGACTGGAACTACAACCTGGACGATCCCAAGCACCTGTTCCGCCCGTGGGGCTTCCAGCCCGGCCACCAGACCGAATGGGCCAAGCTGCTGCTGATCCTGGACCGCCACGTGCAGGCTGAATGGCTGGTGCCCACCGCCCAGCACCTGTTCGATGTGGCGGTCGAGCGCAGCTGGGATGAAGCGCGTGGCGGCCTGTACTACGGTTTCGCGCCGGAATCGCGGCGCCAGCCCGGCATGGACGGTGCGCCGATTGGCGGCGACAGCTTCGTCTGCGACGACGACAAGTACTTCTGGGTGCAGGCCGAAACCCTGGCTACGGCCGCGCTGATGGCCCAGCGCACCGGCGATGACCGCTATTGGCAGTGGTACGACCGGCTGTGGGCGTATTCGTGGGAGCACTTCGTCGACCACCAGTACGGCGCCTGGTTCCGCATCCTGGATGCAGACAACCGCAAGTACAGCAATGAAAAGAGCCCGGCCGGCAAGGTGGATTACCACACCATGGGCGCGTGCTACGAAGTGCTGAACGTCGTTCGCTGACGTCGCACGCCGGGCCATGCCCGGCGGACACAACAGGAGTCTCACACGTGCACCGTCTTCCCCTCGCTGTCCGTCTGCTCCTGCTGCTGTTCACGCTTGGCAGCTTCCCCGCGCTGGCCGCGCCTCTGCCGGCGCAATGGGAATTCCGCATGCTGCCCGGCGATGCGCAGGGCGCCGCGCACCCCGGCCTGCAACAGTGGCGCACGGCGCGCGTACCTGGCAGCGTGCACACCGACCTGCTGGCCCATGGCCTGATCCGCGACCCCTACGTGGGCGCGCCGGAGGCCGAGCTGCAATGGATCGGCCTGACAGCGTGGGAATACCGCGCGCGCTTCGATGTAGATGCGGCGACCCTGGCCAAGGCGCATGCCGAACTGCGTTTCGACGGCCTGGACACCTATGCCGAGGTGCGCTTGAACGGCAAGCCGCTGCTGCGCGCCGACAATGCGCACCGCACCTGGCGCGCACGCGTGGAAGGGCGGCTGCGGCCCAGCGGCAATGAACTGCAGATCGTGTTCCGTTCGCCCATCCGCACCCTGCTGCCGGGCGTGCAGGCGATGCCGCACAAGATTGCCGGCAACTATCCCTCGCCCTACGGTGATGAGCCCAAGGACGCGATGGTCGGCAACTTCGCACGCAAGCCGGCCTACCATTTCGGCTGGGACTGGGGCCCGCGTTACGTGACCGCCGGTGTCTGGCGTGGCGTGGATCTGCAGGCCTGGGACACGCACCGCCTGACCGATCTGGCCGTGCGTACCGATGCCCTGGACGCGCAGCAGGCGCGGCTGGCCGTGCTGCTGCAGGTGGAGCAGGGCAATGCTGCCGGCTCGGCCAGGGTGGACGTGGAGGTGCGTGATCCCGAAGGCCGCATTGTGGCCACGGTGCAGCGCCCGGTGCTGTTGCAGCCCGGCCAGAACAGCGTGGAAATTCCGGTTGAACTGGCCGCCCCGCGCCGCTGGTGGCCAGTGGGGCAGGGCGCGCAGGGCCGCTATACGGTGCGCGCCCAGCTGGACGCTGGCGGCGACCCGACACTCCAGCGCGAGCAGCGCATCGGCCTGCGCACGGTGGAACTGCGCCGCGAGAACGACGAGAAGGGCGGGCAGGGTTTCGCTTTTGTCATCAATGGCGTGGAGATTTTCGCCAAGGGCGCCAACGTCATTCCGTTCGATGCGTTCCCGGCGCGGGTGGATGTGGCGCGCCTGCGCCAGGTGCTGACCGCCGCGCGCGATGCCAACATGAACATGCTGCGCAACTGGGGTGGCGGGTATTACGAGGACGACGCGTTCTTTGATATTGCCGACGAGCTGGGTCTGCTGGTCTGGCAGGACTTCATGTTCGGTGGTGGCATGCAGCCGGGCTACGATCCGGCGTTCCGGGCCAGCGTGGTGGCCGAAGCGCGCGACAACGTGCGGCGCCTGCGCCACCACCCCAGCATCGTGCTGTGGTGTGGCAACAACGAAGAAGAGACCGCGTGGAAGGATTGGGGCCATGGCCGCGACCTGAAGGCTGCCGACCCGGCGTATGCCGCGCAGGTCTGGCAGGGCTATGTCGATCTGTTCGGCAACGACCTGCGCCAGGTGGTGGGCGAGGAAGGGCTGGGCGTGCCGTACTGGTCCAGTTCGCCCAGCAACGATCTGGATGAAAAGGCCAACGATTCCAGCCGCGGCGACAAGCACTACTGGCAGGTCTGGGGCAACCCGGCACTGCCGGTGCAAGCGTACCTGCAGGAGACGCCGCGCTTCATGTCCGAGTACGGCCTGCAGGCCTGGCCGTCGCTGGCAACGGTGGACCAGATCGCCACGCGCGCCGAACAGCGCATCGACAGCCCGGTGATCCGCGCCCACCAGAAGTTCATGGCCGGCGAGGGCAACAGCCGCCTGCTGCAGTACATCGAGCGCGGTTACGGCACGCCAAAGGACTTCGCCGATTTCGTGTACCTGAGCCAGGTGATGCAGGCCGATGGCATTGCACTGGCGGCGTTGCATCATCGCGCATCGCGGCCGTACACCATGGGCTCGCTGTACTGGCAGCTCAACGATGTCTGGCCGGGTGCATCGTGGTCCAGCGTGGATTACTTCGGGCGCTGGAAAGCACTGCACTTCGCGGCGCGACGTTTCTTCGCGCCGGTCACCGTGGCGGCCCTGCGTGACGAAGGCAGCACCCGCGTGCGCCTGATCAACGATGGCGCTGCAGTGGACGCGCGCTGGCAGCTGCGGGTAATGGATGTGGACGGCAAGGTGCTGCGCCGTCGCGAGACAGCGGTGACGCTGGCGGCCGCCGGGGTCACCTCGGTGGGTGACTTCGGCGATGCCGAATTGCTGGCTGGCGCCGACCCGACGCGTACCGTGGCGGTGTTCGAACTGCTGCAGGATGGCAACGTCAGTGCGCGGCAGGTGGTGGGCTTCGTTGAAGCAAAGGACCAGGCACTGCCGTCGCAGGCGCTGCGGGCCACGCTGCAGACCGAGGGCGATCACTACCGCCTGCGACTGCAGAGCAAGGCGTATGTACGTGCCGCCTGGATCGACTTCGGTGCGCTGGATGCGCAGGTGGAGGACAACCTGCTGGATCTGCTGCCGGGCGAGACGCGCGACATCGCCGTGAGCGGCCCGGTGGATCTGGCCGCATTGCGTGGCGCGTTGCAGGTGAAAACCCTGAACGACCGTTGAGGGCGGAACACCCCGCTCTGGTAGGTGCCAACCTTACACTCCGCTTTGGTAGATGCCAACCTTGGTTGGCACATCAAGAGCATGCCAACCAAGGTTGGCATCTACCGGGTGCTTCGGGTGCATGCCAACCAAGGTTGGCATCTACCCTCTGCAGTTACAGCTGGATCTGCTGGAAATTCTCGACCCGCTCGTGGCCGTTGGCGGCCTGGCCGGTACGCGGCAGCGGGTAATCGTCCAGGCGATCGATCAGGCGGGTCTGCAGCCCGGCCTCGCGCGCGGCGTCCAGCTCTTCCACCACATCGGACAGGAACAGGATCTCGCCGGCCGGCACGCCAATGGACTGCACGATGCGGCGGTAGCTGTCGGCCTCACGCTTGCCGCCCACTTCGGTATCGAACCAGCCCGACACCAGCGGGCTGAGGTCGCCAGCATCGCTGAAGCCGAAGAACAGCTTCTGCGCTGGCACCGAGCCGGACGAATACACGTACAGCGGCAGGCCCGAGGCGTGCCAGCCCTTCAGCACCGGCGCCACTTCCGGGTAGAAGTGGGCGGTGTAGTCGCCACGGCGGTAGCCGGTATCCCAGATCACGCCCTGCAGCGCCTTCAGCGCGGTGTGCTTGCGGTCCTGGTCGATCCAGCCCTGCAGCGTTTCCACCACCAGGCTGTCCTGGCAGGCGCCGCCAATCTCGGTGGCCACCGTATCCAGCCAGCGGCGGATCTCCGGTTGCTGGCCGTGTTCGGCCACGAACGCCGGCAGGGCTTGGCGGGCGTAGGGGAACAGCACGTTCTTGACGAACGAAATGCTGCTGGTGGTGCCTTCGATGTCGGTCAGGATGACGCGGGGCTGCATGGATCAGGACGCCTGGGTAGGAATGTAACGCGGGAACTTCTGCGCGATGTCGGTGCCGGTGAAATGACCGACCCAGCCATCCGGCTCGGTGAAGAAACGGATCGCCACGAAGCTGGGCTCATCGCCCATGTCAAACCAGTGCGTGGTGCCATCGGGCACCGCGATCAGGTCGTCCTTCACGCATTCGATTTCGTACACCTTGTCGCCCACGTGCAGGGTGAACAGGCCGGAGCCGGCGACGAAGAAACGAACCTCGTCTTCTTTGTGGAAGTGTTCGTCGAGGAATTTCTTGCGCAGTTCGGCGCGGTTCGGGTTGTCCGGAGCGATCGAGGCCACGTCCACGCTCTTGAAGCCGCGCTCGGCCACCAGGCGGTCGATGTCGGCGCGGTAGGCGGCGAACACCTCATCCTGGCTGGCGCCGGGGGCAACCGGCGCGGCGGCCTGCCAGCGCTCGAAGGTAACGCCGATCTTCTGCAGTTCGGCAGCGATGACCGCGCCGTCCTGGGTATCCAGCAGCGGCGAGTCGGGGCGGGTGTCGTCGTAGATGCGCAGTCGGCTCATGGCGGCAGCTTGAACATTCCGGGGGAAAGACAGGGTAACAGGGTGCAGGCGGTGGCCAGATGGCCAATGGGCATGTGCCTGTGCGCGATGGTTCAGCCGCGCAGCTTGCGCAGCTCCAGTTCGCAGTGCAGCAGGAACTCGAAGGCTTCCATGTGGCGGCGCGCTTCGGCCATGTCGCGGCCCCAGGCGTACAGGCCGTGGCCGTCGATCAGGTAGCCCCACAGCGGCTGACGGTCCAGCAGGTCATCGACCTGGGCCGAGAGCACGTTCATGTCCTGGGTATTGGCGAACACCGGGATGTCGATGGCCATTTCGTGGGTGCTGTTGCCGGCGAAGGCCTTCAGCAGTTCGTAGCCTTCCACCCGGATGTGGCCCTGCGGGGCGTACAGGCGCGAGGCGATGGTCTGCACCGGGGAGTGGGTGTGCAGCACGCAGCCCACGTCGGGGAAGCGGCGGTACAGCTGGGTGTGCAGCAGGGTTTCGGCTGACGGGCGCAGCGGGCGGCCGACGGCCAGGCCGTCGAAATCCACCACCATGATGTCGTCCTCGATCAGGCGGCCCTTGTCCTTGCCCGAGACGGTGATCGCGGCGTGGCGGTCGTCCAGGCGGTGGGAGAAGTTGCTGCTGGTGGCCGGGGTCCAGCCGGCCTGGGCCAGTTCGCGGACGTTGTCGATCAGCAGCTGGGCCAGTTCGCTCAGGCGCGCGGTGTCGTAGGGGAAGGTGGGGGCGTTCATGCGGGTGATTTTACTGGATTCGGCCAACGGCTGAGCCCCTCGTGGCTGGGGCGCCGTTCTGATTCCTTGGGTTGGCCGGGGGGGGGGGGGGGGGGGGGGGGGGGGCGG
>NZ_JACVUD010000119.1:0-12467 GCF_016624905.1 Stenotrophomonas sp. S49
GCCCCCCCCCCCCCCCCCCCCCCCCCCCCCCCCCCCCCCCCCCCCCCCCACTCTACGGGGCATCGCCGCCACCCGATGGGCGCGTATCGTCCCACCCGGTCGGTGCGGCCCGCCCCAACCGGTGGGTGCGGTCCGCACAAATCGGTGGGTGCGGTCCGCACAAATCGGTGGGTGCGGACCTTGGTCCGCACGCTTTATAGTGTCGCCCATGAACAAACGGGCCAAGGGCGCACGCCGCCCGCTCACCTATCTTTCCGCAGCACTGCTGGTCCTGGCCAGCAGTTCGGCCATGGCCCTGGGTCTGGGCGACATCCGCGTGCTGTCGCGCCCCGGCCAGCCCTTGCTGGCCGAGATCCCCGTCGTTTCGGCCGATCCCTCCGAACTGGAAAACCTGCGGGTGGCGCTGGCCTCGCCGGTCACCTTCGAACGCGTGGGCCTGCAACGGCCGACCGGGCTGGTGAGTGAACTGCAGTTCGAACTGACCACCAATGCGCAGGGCAGGGCAGTGGTGCGGGTGACCTCGCAGACCCCGGTCGAGACCCCGTCGCTGAGTTTCCTGATCGAAGCCGACTGGGGCCAGGGGCGCCTGGTGCGCGAATACTCGGCCCTGGTGGATGCGCCGGCCAGTGCCCTGGCCGTGGCCGAACCGGAAATCGTGGCGCCGGCCGGCATGTTGCCGGACACCATCGTCCGCGACGCCCCGGCACCCACGCCGCCTGCCGCTGCGCCGTCTGCGCCGTCGACACCCGCCAAGGCGCCCACGCGTGCAACTGCGACGGCGGCACCGCGCGCCGCAGCGCCGGCCGCCAGTGGCAGTGTGACCGTGCAGCACGGCCAGACCCTTTCGCAGATTGCCGACGCGGTCGCGCGTGGCAACCAAGTCAGCCGTGACCGGGCGATGATCGCCCTGCTGCGCGCCAACCCCGAAGCCTTCATCCGCGGCAACGCCAACCTGCTCAAGCAGGGTGCGGTGCTGCGGGTGCCGGACCAGGCCGCGCTGGCTGCCGTCGATGCGGCCGAAGCGGCGGCCATGCTGCGCGAACACGCTGCGCAGTGGCGGCAGGCACGCACCGTGCCGCAGCCGGCCGGCGCGCCTGCGGCGCTCGCCACCACGGCATCGGCTGCACCGGCCCCCGCCACCGGGGCGCGTCTTGAGATTGCTCCAGCGCTGGCGGCCGACGCCGCCCACGCGGGCACAACCACCGGCACCGCTGCCGGCAGCGAGGGTGACATGCTGGGCAATGAACAACTGCGACAGGCCAAGGAAGATATCGCCACCCGCGATGCCGAGATCGGCGAGTTGAAGCAGCGCGTGGCCGAACTGGAAAAACTGAAGGACCAGCAGCAGTCGCTGATCGCCCTGAAGGACAACGACCTGGCCGCTGCGCAGCAACGCCTGGAACAGCCGGCGGGCGCAACCAGTGCAGGCACCCCGTGGTATTGGCTGGGGCTGCCGTTGCTGCTGCTCATTGCCGGTGCGGCCTGGCTGATGCGCCGGCGCAAGCCTTCGCCCCTGCCGCCGCTGCGCGATGAGAGCGATGTGGCCGCCTTGGCTGCAGCGGTACCGGCCGGTGCGGCGCTGGACACCCTGGCCGAACAGTCGGCGTGGGCGTCCCCGGCGGCTGGTGACGTTCGCCAGGAGCCGGCGATGCCGGAATGGGCGATCGCCGCCGACACCAACCAGAACGCGCAGGACACCGCCGCCGCGCGGGCCGACGTGTCCGACACGTCCGCGCCGCTTGAGGAACCCGAAGACGCGCTGCCGGCCGCCGTGGCCACGCCGCCGCAATGGGATGCGCCGGAGCCGGAACCGGAACCGGAAGTGCAAGACGAGGCCGCGCCGGTCGATGCGGCCCCTGCGGAGACCCCGGCCGTGGACGTACCCGACTACGCCCTGCACGCCGAACAGCAGCCGCAGTTCCGCGGCGTGTTCGACCTGCCTGCCGAGCTGCACGAAGACCCTGTCGCCGCAGAGACCGACGCCGCTGACGCCGCAGAGGAAGTGCCGGTTGCCGCGCAGCCCGATGCACACGACTGGACACCGCGCCCCGGCCAGGAGCGGCTGGAACTGGCCATCGCCTATCTGGACCTGGGCGACGCGCAGACCGCACGTACCCTGTTGCAGGAAGTGGCCGAGCAGGGCGATGTGCACTGCCAGGCGCAGGCACGCGAACTGCTGGCACGCTTGGATTGATTCCCCATGACGGACACTGCCATGACCCGCGAACGCCGCATCGACTACGTTGAATTCGCCTCCAGCGATCCCGCCGCCAGCCGTGCGTTCTTCGAAACCGTGTTCGGCTGGTCGTTCGTCGATTACGGCAGTGATTACACCGCGTTCGATGATGGCCGCCTGCAGGGTGGCTTCTTCCGCGCAACGCCGCAGCAGGCCAGCACCGGCGCGCCGCTGCTGGTGCTCTACGCCGACCAGCTGCTGCCGGTACAGAGCGCGGTCCAGCAGGCCGGTGGCCGCATCGTGCGCGAGGTGTTCTCGTTCCCGGGTGGCAGCCGCTTCCAGTTCATCGAACCGGGTGGCAACGAACTGGCGGTCTGGTCCGAGCGCGATCCGGACTGACCGCACCCCCCAAGGCAAGATCGAGGTAGCACATGCGTTACGCGCTTGGCGTCGAATATGACGGCAGCGATTTCAGGGGCTGGCAGAACCTGGGCGAAGGCGGTCCCAGTGTGCAGGCCAGCCTGGAACAGGCCCTGTCTTCCGTTGCCGATGCGCCGCTGCAGGTGGTCTGTGCCGGGCGTACCGACGCCGGCGTACACGGCCAGTGCCAGGTCGTCCATTTCGATACCGATGTCGTGCGTGACCCGCGCGCGTGGATGCTGGGCACCACCACCCGTCTGCCGCGGTCCATTGCGGTGCGCTGGTGCGTACCGGTGGCCGACGATTTCCACGCCCGCTTTTCAGCGCGGGCACGGCGTTACCGCTACCGCCTGCTGAACCGCGAGGTGCGCCCTGCGCTGGACCGGCAGACCCTGAGCTGGGAGCGGCGCGCACTGGATGCTGGCCTGATGCACCAGGCCGGCCAGGCCCTGCTGGGCGAGAACGACTTCAGCGCCTTCCGTTCGGTGCAGTGCCAGGCCCTGCATGCGCGGCGCGAGCTGCAGTCGCTGCAGGTCAGCCGCCAGGGCGAGGTGATCGAGGTGGCGGTGCAGGGCAATGCATTCCTTCATCACATGGTTCGCAATATCGTCGGTTCGCTGATCCTCGTCGGCAGCGGCGAAAAACCAGTGGAATGGATCGCCGAACTGCTGGCCGGACGCGACCGCACCGTGGCCGGGCCCACCGCTCCCCCGCAGGGACTGGTGTTCCTGGGGCCACTGTACCCCGACAACTGGCACCTGCCCGCCGAGGTCACTCTATGAGCCGCTCGTACTACCGCACCCGCATCAAGTTCTGTGGCATGACCCGCGCCGGCGACGTGCGCCTGGCCGGTGAACTGGGCGTCGATGCGGTGGGGTTCATCTTCGCCCGTGAAAGCAGCCGCCGCGTGGCCCCGGCCGAAGCCCGGGCGATGCGCCAGGCGATCGCGCCGATGGTCGATGTGGTGGCCTTGTTCCGCAACAACAGCAAGGAAGAGGTGCGCGAGGTGCTGCGCACTGTGCGACCGACCCTGCTGCAGTTCCACGGCGAGGAAGACGAAAGCTTCTGCCGCAGCTTCAACATGCCCTATCTGAAGGCCATTGCCATGGGCGGTCGTGAGGAGGTCAACGCACGCACGCTGCAACTGCGCTACCCCAGCGCGGCCGGCTTCCTGTTCGACAGCCATGCGCCCGGTGGCGGCGGCGGCACCGGCGTGGCCTTCGACTGGGCGCGCATCCCCACCGGCCTGCACCGTCCGTTCCTGCTGGCCGGCGGCCTGACCCCGGACAACGTGAAGGAAGCCGTGCTGGCCACCCTGCCGTGGGGGGTGGACGTATCCAGCGGCATCGAAGTCGAGCCGGGCATCAAGGACGGCTACAAGATGCGTACCTTCGTGGAAGAAGTCCGCAGCGCCGACTGCACCGTGCTGGATTGACCGCCACGGGGCGGGGGCGGCCGCAATGGCCGCCGCCCCGCGTCTTCACATTTGTCCCTGCACGTCCTCTTCACATAGGATAAAAGGGAACGCTGCGGCCATGAGGGCCGCAGCGGGGATCGACGGGGCCGCCACCGGCGGTGTCCGAACGCGCGTATCGCGCCCACAGCCCTGGAAGGCAAGCGATGCAGGAGTTCCTGACCGTAGTGTTCGGTTACCCGACCCTGCCGTACAGCGTGGTGCTGTCGGTGGCACTGGTGTATTGGGGGCTTGCCGCCTTTGGCCTGGTCGATGACGGGTTTGGCGATCTCGGCGCCGATGGCGCGCTCGACGGTGGCACCGATCTGCACGGTCTGTCAGCCCTGCTGCAGCGCTTCGGCCTGGGCGGGGTGCCGGTCATGGTGGTGGTCACCCTGCTGGCCCTGTTCGGCTGGGTACTGACCTATTTCGTCCACCTCTATCTGCTGCTGCCGCTGCCGGACCTGCTGCGCTGGTCCATCGGCACCGGCGTCGCCCTGCTGGCACCGCTGCCGGCCGTGCCACTCACCGCCCTGCTGCTGCGCCCCATCCGCCGCTTCCTGCTGCGCCTGCGCCCGGTGCCACAGGCCTCGCTGCTGGGCCGCGTCGGCGTGGTGGCCTCGCCCAGGGTGGACGCACGCAACGGCCACGCCACCGTCGATGACGGCGGTGCCGGGCTGGTCCTGCAGGTGCGCAGCGACATCGAACTGCAGCGTGGCGAGCGCATCGTGCTGGTCGAGCACGTGGCCGAACAGCATTACTACCGGGTGGTCCGCGCCGATGCGGTCGCCCTCGATTTCCAGGACAACCTGCTTCCGGGCAACAAGGAGAATCACCCATGAGTTTCGCTGGCGCGGCCCCCTTCCTGATCATTCTGGTCACAGTCCTGGTGGGCCTGCTGGGCCTGGCGGGCCTGTTCAAGGCGTTCTACCGCAAGGTTGACCAGGGCGTGGCCCTGATCGTCAACGACATGAGCTCCACGCCCAAGGTGCACTTCACCGGCGCGCTCATCATTCCGGTGCTGTACCGCGCCGAGCTGATGCGCATCAGCCTGATCACCCTGCAGATCGACCGCCGGGGCAAGGAAGGCCTGATCTGCCGCGACAACATGCGCGCCGACATCGCCGTGGCCTTCTACCTGCGGGTGAACGAGACCCAGGCCGACGTGCTGCGGGTGGCCAAGGCCATCGGCGCCGACCGTGCCTCGGACAAACACGCGGTGGACGAACTGTTCAACGCCAAGTTCTCCGAAGCGCTGAAGACGGTCGGCAAGAAGTTCGACTTCACCGAACTGTTCGAAAAGCGCCAGGAATTCCGCGACGAGATCATCGCGGTGATCGGCAACGATCTGAACGGCTATGTGCTGGAAGACGTGGCCATCGACTACCTGGAGCAGACCCCGAAGGCGCTGCTGGACCAGTTCAACATCCTCGACGCGCAGGGCATCCGCAAGATCACCGAGCTGACCGCCGCGCAGAACGTGGTGACCAACGAGCTGGAGCAGAACGAGAAGCTGGCCATCACCAAGAAGAACGTGGAAGCGCGCGAAGCACTGCTGGCCCTGGAACGCCAGCAGGCCGAGGCCGAGGCGCGGCAGAAGCGCGAGATCGAAACCATCCGCGCCCGCGAGGAAGCCGAGACGGCCAAGGTGCAGGAAGAGCAGCGCCAGCTGTCCGAGAACGCGCGTATCGAAGCGCAGCAGCTGATCGAGATCCGCGACCAGAACCGCCTGCGCGAAGTGGAAGTGGCCGAGCAGAACCGCCAGCGCGCGGTGGCCATCGAAGCCGAGCGCGTGGAGCGCGCCCGCCAGCTGGAGCAGGTCACCACCGACCGCGAAGTGCAGCTGCAGGGCGTGGAGCGTGACAAGGTGGTCGAGCAGGGCAAGATGGACGTGGCCAACATCACCCGCGAACGCATCTCCATCGACAAGACCGTGGCCCAGGAAGAAGAACGCATCAAGGAAGTGCGCGAAGTCTCCGAAGCCGACCGCCAGAAGCAGGTGCTGATCCTGGAAGCCGAAGCCAAGGCGCAGGAAGCGCTGGTGCGCGAAGTGAAGGAAGCGCAGGCGCGCGAAACCGCCTCCAAGCACCGTGCGGTGGAACTGACCACCCTGGCCCAGGCCGAGCACGAAGCGGCCGGCAAGCAGGCCGAGGCCAAGCGCCTGCTGGCCGATGCGTTCCGTGCCGAACAGGCCGCGCCGGGCCTGGCCGAAGCACAGGTGCGTGAAGCCTCGGCGCTGGCCATCGAGAAGGTCGGCATTGCCGAGGCCCGCGTGATCGAAGCCAAGGCCGATGCCACCCTGAAGCAGGGCAGCAACGAGGCACGTGTGCTGGCCGAGACGCTGCAGGCGCAGGCGCAGGGCGAAGAGAAGATGGGCCTGGCCCGTGCCACCGCCACCGAATCGCTGGGCAATGCCGAAGCCGGCGTGGTGCAGAAGAAGCTGCTGGCCGAGGCCGAAGGCCTGGTGCGCAAGTTCGAAGCCATCGCCTCGCTCAGCGACCAGGCGCGTGGCCACGAAGAGTTCCGCATGATGCTGGACAACAGCCTGAAGCAGGCGCTGGCGTCGATCGAGGCAGGCAAGGAAGTCTCGCGCGAGAACGCCAATGTCATCGCCAGCGCCCTGCGCAACGCAGACATCGATCTGGTCGGCGGCGACGGCGGCATGTTCGAGAACCTGGTCAAGGCCGTTTCGCTGGGCAAGTCGATCGAAGGCTTCGCCGGCAAGAGCCCGATCGTGCAGGAGCTGATGCAGCGCTACCTGGGCGTGGCCATGGCCGAACCGGCAGCGCGGCAGATCGCCGAGGACGCCGACGCGGTGCCGACCGTGTCGGCCAGCGTGGTCGACAGCGCCCGTTGATGCACCGCGCGGTGGCCGTCATGGCCACCGCACGTCCACGACGGCCGCCGCAGCGGCCGTCCATCCGTGAGCGGGAAGCCTGCTGATGTCCGAAACGAATTCAACCGCCGACAGCGCCACCGCGGCGGCGGCCGACACCGTCGACCAGGCCGTGGCCCAGGGCGGTGCATACGAAGTGCTGCGCCGCCGCTTGGTCGAACAGGGCCAGCGCCTGCAGGCCTTGGCCGACACCCTGAACCGGCAGCGCCTGGCCGAGTTCGGCGACAGTCGCCTGGAGGTGGTCGGTCGCTTCCGCATCCGCAGCGAGAACAACTGCGTCGGCCGCGACATCGTGCAGGTCGGCCCCGATCGCCTGCTGTTCGGCTACAACGTGTTCATCGGGCTGAAGACCCAGACCCGCATCGAGGATGTGTTCGGCCTGTACCGCCTGGTGCAGGGCCCCGATGGCTACGACGTGGCTGCGCTGGAGCTGAAGGGCAGCTTCCTCGACCAGCCCGGCTTCGTGCACGATTTCAACGAGCTGTATGCCTACTACAAGCACGCGCGCCTGCTGCAGCTGATCGTGGTGGGCGACAAGCTGCTGGCCTCGTTCCAGATCGGCGAACGCAGCAGCGATGTGCGCGTGTTCCGCTGGGCGCTGTCGCGCGATGGCGAACTGACCTACCTGGATGCGCGCGGCGAGCGTGACATCGCCCTGCCGCCGCCGTTCGATTTCGAATGGACCAAGGCCACCCGCGACCTGGCGGTGAACGGCCGCCATTCGCACCTGAACATCCTCGACACCCTGTTCGTGGAAACCACCGGTGGCGATCTGACCATCAAGGTGGAAAACAACACCGAGACCGGGCAGGGCATCTACAGCGAGCCGGTGGAAGACAGCACCCAGTCGCTGGACGATGCGCAGTTCGAATTCGCCCGGGTCGGCTCGCTGCTGCTGCTGAAGGTGCTGCCGTACCGCGAAACCATCTGGCGCGGCCTGATCTACAACACGCTCACCGGCGCCATCGTGCGCAACGATGCCATCGTGCAGGCCTGCGTGCAGCTGCCCGAAGACCACGGCGTGATCTTCCCCGGCGGTTACTACCTGCAGGGCGGCGAGCACAAGGCCTTCGATGCCTCGATGGCCGGCATGCAGTTCAAGCGCAGCATCCGTTCGCCCAACGGCGAGGACGTGCTGTACATCTTCTACGAGCGCGAAGGCGGCCGCTCGGCCCTGTTCGTGTACAACACCATCCAGCGCGTGCTGCAGAACCCGGTGTTCGGCCACGGCTACGCGTTCATGCAGGATGGGCGCATGGTACTGTTCAACGCCGAAGGCACCGAACCCACCCGCATCCATCCAATGCAGGTCTGGCAGACGCCCTTCAGCAGTGACGAATTCGCTGCCAGCCGGCCGCCGGGCAACACCTTCATGGGCCGCATCGGCAACGCCGAACTGGTGCGTGGCATCTCCAACCTGTTCAACCTGGCCCGCGAGATCGACGGCCAGGATGTGTCGGTGCAGCGCTACCAGCGCCTGGTGGCCGATACCCGCCGCCTGTTCGACGCCCACCACTGGCTGGGTGACGAGGCCTGCGACGGCGCCGAGGCCCTGCTGCGGCAGATCAGTGCCACCGGCGAATCGGTGCTGGACGAATACGAGAAAGTACAGTCGATCCGCCAGCAGTCGGCGCAGGCCATGGCCGAGGCGGAAGCCGCCTACAAGGCGCTGCTGGGCCGCCTGCAGCCGGAGAACTGGAACGAGGTGCAGGCCTTCGTCGAGGCGCTGAACGCGATCACCGCGCTGCGCGGCCGCCTGCTGACCCTGCGTGAATTGCGCTACATCGATACCGACCGCATCGAAGCGATGGGCGTCGAACTGGTGCAGGCCCACGAGCGGGTGGGTGCGGCCACCGGCAGCTTCCTGGCCGGCGATGCGGCCCTGGCGCCGCTGGCCGCACGCCTGCAGGGGCTGGATGAAGCGGCCCAGCAGGCCGCCAGTGCGCGCCAGCTGGACGAGCAGCTGCAGGGGCTGCGTGACATGGCCGCCGACCTGGACATGCTGTCGCAGCTGATGGCGGGCCTGAAGGTGGACGACGCCACCGCACGCACGCGCGTGGTGGAAGCCATTTCCACCCTGTATGGCCGCTTGAACCAGGCCCGCGCGCGTGCCGAACAGCGCAGGAAGACCCTGGGCAGCGCCGAATCGGTGGCGCAGTTTGCCGCGCAGTTCGCCCTGTTCTCGCAGTCGATCACCAGCGCGCTGGCCATGGCCAGCGATCCGGAGAAGGCCGATGACCAGCTGTCGCGCCTGCTGGTGCAGCTGGAAGAACTGGAAAGCCAGTTCGGCGAGCACGAGCAGTTCCTCGGCGACATCCTGAGCAAGCGCGAAGAGCTGGTGGAAGCCTTCGACACGCACAAGCAGGCGCTGCTGGATGACCGCCAGCGCAAGGCGCGCTCGGTGCTCGATGCGGCCAACCGCATCCTCGACGGCCTTGCCAAGCGCACCGAGCGCTTCGCCAGTGCCGACGAACTGAATGCCTTCTTCGCCGGCGACCCGCTGATCCTCAAGCTGCGCGAATTGGCCGAGCGCCTGCGTGCGCTGCGCGACAACGTGAAGGCCGACGATATCGAGGCGCGCCTGAAGGGCGTGCGCGATCAGGCCGTGCGCCAGTTGCGTGACCGCAGCGATCTGTACGAAGCCGGCGGCAACGTGGTGCGGCTGGGGCCGCGCCATCGCTTCAGCGTGAACACCCAGGCATTGGACCTGACCCTGCTGCCGCGCGGCGACACCCTGGCCATCCATCTCACCGGCACCGACTTCCTGGAAACCCTGCACG
Organism: Stenotrophomonas sp. S49; assembly: GCF_016624905.1. Taxonomy (NCBI): domain Bacteria; kingdom Pseudomonadati; phylum Pseudomonadota; class Gammaproteobacteria; order Lysobacterales; family Lysobacteraceae; genus Stenotrophomonas; species Stenotrophomonas sp. S49. Next base: position 9,726 of record NZ_JACVUD010000119.1, read on the forward strand.
ACCCGGAACTGGACGCACTGAAGCCGTTCTGGCCGGTCACCCTGGATTCGGAATCCGACGCGATCTACCGCGGCGAATACCTGGCCGGCTGCCTGCTGCGCGCCGCCGAAGAAGGGCGCGACGGCCTGGATCTGCCGCAGCTGCTGCACGATGCTGCGGAACCGGATGCGCTGGACCAGCGTGTGCGCGCGTTCGCCGCACCGCGCTACCGCGAAGGCTATGAACGCGGCATCCACGACCACGACGCCGCACTGATCCTGCGTGCGCTGTTGCCGTTGCAGCAGGCCGCCGGGCCGTTGCGGCATGCGCCGCGCGTGCGCGCGCTGGCCTTGTTGTTCTGGGCTGCGCAGCAGCGCGAGGATGCCGTCGCGCAGTGGCCCAGCCGCCAGGCCGGCGCCGACACCATTGCCCGTCTGTTCGGTTCGGACGAAGGGCGGCTGGCGCTGCGCGCGGAAATGGCGCAGGCCCTGCATGACCACGCACAGGCACACGGCCTTGCGTTCGACGCCGACATGGCCGCTGATGCCGCGGCCTACCTGGCCGATGAGCTGCACAATGGCGAGCCGGTGTTCAGCATCAGCCGCCACGCCCAGGCCCTGCTGGACGCGCTGTCCCAACAGTTGCAGCAGGCCGGCCAGCGCGATGCGTTCGAGCGCGCGCTGCAGCGCAGCCAGGACCCGCTGGCCACGCGCTGGGCATTGGCCGGGCAGTGGCTGCGTGCCTTGGCCGGGCTGCCGGCGCACGCCGCCCATGCTGGTTACGTCGACGAGGCCGCGGCACTGCTACTGGTGCAGCGTCAACTGCGCACGCGGGCCAGTGAGGCCATCCTGCGCGCCGAAGTGAAGGGGCTGCTGGGCGAGCATCCGCGCATCCACGGCGGCACCCTGGTGCTGACCCTGGACGATTTCCAGTCGCGCCTGCAGCACCACCTGCAGCGCTTCGTGCCGTCATTCCACGCCTACCAGAGCGTGCGCCAGGGCATCATCACCCGCGAACGCGACACTCTGCGCCTGTCTGAGTTCAAGCCGCGGCCGCTGTCCTCGTTCGTGCGCAACAAGCTCATCAACGACGTCTATCTGGGCGTGATCGGCGATAACCTGGCCAAGCAGATGGGCACGGTGGGCGAGAACAAGCGCAGCGACCTGATGGGCCTGCTGATGATGATTTCGCCCCCCGGCTATGGCAAGACCACGTTGATGGAATACGTGGCGCACCGCCTGGGCCTGGTCTTCATGAAGATCAACGGGCCGGCGCTGGGCCATGAGGTGCGCTCGCTGGATCCGCAGCAGGCGCCCGATGCCACCTCGCGGCAGGAGCTGGAAAAGCTGAACCTGGCGCTGGAAATGGGCAACAACACTATGCTGTATGTCGATGACATCCAGCACACCCATCCCGAGTTCCTGCAGAAGTTCATTTCACTGTGCGATGGCACGCGCCGCATCGAAGGCGTGTGGCGTGGCAGGACGCGCACCTATGACATGCGCGGCAAGAAGTTCTGCGTGGTGATGGCCGGCAACCCGTACACCGAGTCCGGCGAAGTGTTCAAGATTCCGGACATGCTGGCCAACCGCGCCGACATCTACAACCTGGGCGATGTGCTGGGCGGCATGGAAGCGGCGTTCACCCTCAGCTACATCGAGAACAGCCTGACCTCCAACCCGGTGCTGGCGCCGCTGGCCACCCGCGACATGGCCGATCTGTACCTGCTGGTTGATCGGGCGATGGGCAAGGACGTATCCACCAACGGTCTCAGCCATGCCTACAGCGGGGCCGAGGTGAACGAGATCACCGCCACCCTGCAGCGCATGCTGCGGGTGCGCGACGTGGTCTACCGGGTCAACCAGCAGTACATCGCCAGTGCCGCGCAGGATGACCGCTACCGCACCGAGCCGCCTTTCCGGCTGCAGGGCAGCTACCGCAACATGAACAAACTGGCCGAGAAGATTTCGCCGGTGATGAACGAGGACGAGCTGCAGCAGCTGGTTTCCGACCATTACCTGGGCGAGGCGCAGCTGCTGACCACCGGTGCCGAAGAGAACCTGTTGAAGCTGGCCGAACTGCGTGGCGTGCTGGATGACGCGCAGGCGCAGCGCTGGGCGCAGATCAAGCGCGATTTCCTGCGCAACAAAGCCATGGGCGGCGACGAAGGGGATGTGGGTGGGCGGGTGGTGGCGCAGTTGGCCGACATCGCCAGCGCGCTGCAGCTGCCGCCGCCAGCGCCCGCGCAGGCCCCGGCGGCGCCCGCCGATCCGGCACCGTGGCCAGCATTGCTGGAGGCGCTGCACCGCCTGGCCGAGGCGCGCCCCGCGCCTGCGGTAACCAACGCGCCAACGGCCGCGCCGGCCGTGGTGCAGGCCGCATCGCTGGCCGAAGACCTGCAGGCCGGCCTGGCGCCGCTGCTGCAGGTGCTCGTGTCCTCGCAGGAACAGCAGGTGCAGCTGTCGCAGACCCTGGCGGCCTTTGCTGGCTGGGCGCGGCAGCAGGTGCAGGCCGAACCGGTGGCCGACCTGCGCCGGCGTCCGCGCGTACGCCGCGCGTCCACGCCGGAAGAACGCGCGCTGGACGAAGCCCTGATGCGCCACTTCTATGGTGAATCGCTGCCACCGGAAAGCGGTGCCGACGAAACGCCGCGGCCACCGCCGCTGCCGTGAGCCAGCCCCTGCCCACGCCGCAGTTGCGGGGGGGGGGGGGGGCGGGCCCCCCCGGCGCCGCGGGGGGGGGGGGGGGGCCGGGGGGGGGCGC
>NZ_JACVUD010000011.1:0-74971 GCF_016624905.1 Stenotrophomonas sp. S49
GGCCAGCGTGGGGCGGGCAGGGTGGCCAGTCGGGTGGTGGCGGTGCATCGGCATCGTGGGCGGAGGGCTCGGCTCGCTCCGTGATCGACAGCGATGGTGCCTCTCTGTTGGATGCCGCCGATAGCGAAGCGGGTCTGCCACTGCTGGCGGTGCTGGGCATCGTTGCCGTGGTCGGCAGTGCGGTGCTGGCCAGCGCCTGGGTGGTGTGGTCGGCGCCGCTGCTGATGGCCGAGCTGTTGGTGGATGCCGCGATTGTGGGTGGGCTGTACCGGCGCATGCAGGGCATGCAGGCGCAGGGCTGGTGGCGGCTGTGTGTCACCCATACCGTGTGGCCGCTGGTGGGGCTGCTGGTGTTCTTCGCCGCGCTCGGTTGGCTGGCGCAGACGCTGGCACCCGAAGCGGTCACCCTGATGCAGGTGGCGCGCGCGCTGTAGCGGCTGCTGTGGCGTGCAGATAATCAATCACGTAAGAAAGGAGAAGCGCATGGATGTCGCTGCAAGCAACAACAGGATGTGGGCGCGTTGGCTGCTGCTGGGGCTGCTGGCGTTGTGGCTGCCGTTTGCCAGCCTTGCCCAGCAGCCGGCAACGGGCGAAGCGGCCAGCCAGGTATCGGCCGCTGCGGAGGAAGGCGAATGCCGCGCGTGCGGCTATGAACGGGTAGGGCGCAAAATCGATATCGCCCTGGTGGTGTTGATCGCCCTGTCGCTGGTCAGTGTGCTGGTCGCGCTGTCGCGCGAATGGGGTACGACCTCGCAGCGGTGGACCTGCCGCAGCCTGGCGTTGTTCATGCTGGCCGTGGGCGCGGTGCTGCTGTGGCGCGCGGGCAGCGTGCTGTACCTGGGCTACAACCCCTGGCAGGAAGACACTGCAGCCGTTGATGCCGGTTGGGCCGCTGCACTGCTCAGCACATCGCCGAAGTGGCTGATGGCGGTGCTGCTGATCTGCGCCGCACCGACGCTGTGGAAGCGCAGCGAGCGACTGCCGCGCTGGCGTATTTCCTGAACCACGAACCACGGCGTCGCGTCTTGAATCGCTTCTGCAAGGGTTGGCGCCGGGATGTTCCCGGCGCCAATCGCCGTGCTCAGTCGAAGCGCCAGCGCATCCCTGCATAGAGACCGCGGCCTTCGCCCGGTGTCGAACGGGCCACGTCCTTGCCGGCGTCGTCGTAGCCGGGCGTGACCGTTGCCGCGTAGTGGCGGTCGCCGATGTTGCGCACCTCGGCCCAGGCCTGCCAGCGGCCACCCGGTGCGTCGTAACCGATGCGGCTGCCGAAGATCACGTGGCTGTCGGCCCAGTAGCTGTTGGCGTAGTCCACGGCAATGCGCGAGGCATATTCGGTGTTCAGCGCCGCGTACAGGCCTGAGGCGTGATCGAAGCGCAGTTCGGCCTGGTAGCTGTGCTGCGGCAGGCCAGGCAGGCGGTTGCTGCCAAAGCGCGCATCGTGGCGATAGCGGAAATCGCTGAAGGTGTAGGCCTGGCGCAGCGACAGCCGGCCCGGCACGCCCTGCCACAGCGTGCTGTCCAGGCCAGCTTCGATGCCACGGTGCACGGTCGGGCTGGCGTTGTTTTCGGCGATGAACAGGTTCGGCACCGGTTGCAGTTCCACCGTCAGCAGCTCGTGGTTCACGTGCGCGTAGTAGCCGGTCAGCTCCCAGCGTCCGAGCGCCGCGTCACCGCGCGCGCCCAGTTCCAGCGTGTTGGCGGTCTGGTTCTGCATCGACACCGGGCTGCGTTGACGGCCAGTGGACGGCCCGTTGCCCGCAGCGAAGTACTGGTTGGAACCCCAGATCATCGACCACGGATGCGGCGCTTCCACCGAACGGCTCAGGTTGCCGAACCACTGCGTTTGCGCGCTGTGCTGCCAGGTAAAGCCCAGGCGCGGCGCGTAGTCCCAGTCGTGCTCGCGCAGGCGGCCGCCGCTGCTGGGCCAGGTCACCTGCACGTCGCGCCGGGTGTTGATCAGGGCCAGACCGGTCTGCACGCGCAGGCGCTCGTTCAATGCCAGGCTGTTGCCGATGTGCAGGGTGCTGTCGGTGCCGTGGTGGCGGAAATCGCGCGTGTGGGTGCCGGCGGCATAGCCGTTGCTGGCAAAGCGCAGCGACTCGCGCACGTCGGCTTGAAGATCGTGGGTCACGCGCAGGCCGACGGTGGTTTCGCTGTCCAGCCCGAACAGCAGATGGCGGCGGCGGTAGTCCAGCGTGGCATTCAGATTGGCATAGTCCAGCTGCTGGCGGTACAGGCTCTCGTTCAAGTCCATCGGGTACTTGTGATAGACCAGCCCGGCCTGCAGCGAGGAATCCTCGTCGATCTGCAGCGTGGTCATGTTGCCGATCCAGGTGCTGCCCGGTTGCGGGCGACGCGCGTCGATGGCCAGGTTGGCGGCGTTGGCCGCGCGCGGATCGTTGCGGATCTGCGCGCGGGTCAGGCGCCCGGGCGTTTCGTGATTGGTCTCGCGGTAGCGCACGAAGAAGCGGGTCTGCAGGTCCGGGCTGATCTGCCAGCCGATGTTGGCCATCGCGCCCGTGCCATCGCCACGCGCGTGGTCCTGATAGCCGTCGAACTCCGTATCGGTATAGGCGAGGAAGTAGTCGACATCGCCGCTGACGCCGCCCCAGCTGATACCGCGCTTCTGGTAGCCACGGCTGCCGGCTTCGTAATGCAGTTGCACACCGGCCGAATCACGGCCGCTGCGGCTGACGTAGTCGATGGCGCCGCCCAGTGCCAGCGCACCGCGCTCGAAGCCGTTGGCGCCGCGCAGCACCTCCACCCGCGACAGCCACAGCGGTTCCAGCAGTTCGTAGGGCGTGCCGCCCGCGCCGGTCAGCGGCAGGCCGTCGAGGGAAACGGCGATGCCCGAGGCATGCGCGCCCGGCCCACGATTGATGCCCGAACCGCGGATCGACACCTTGGTGCCCTCGTTGCCCGGCGACTGCGCGCTGATGCCCGGCTGGTACGCCAGCACGTCGGCGCTGCTGGATAAGCGGCTGTCGGCCTTGGCGACGTCGATGACGTTGCTGGCGCCGGGCACGCGCTTGAGCGCCTGACGCGCCTGCGCGCTGGCATCGGCAGCGATCACCTGCACGGCATCCAGCGTAGTGGCCTGCGGGGCGGCGTGTGCGGTGGTGGCAAGGCCGAGGGAGACGGCCAGGAACAACAGCGACGGGGTAGGGCGGTAAGACGGAAGCGACATGCGGACAGGCTGTAAACCATGAGAGTGGCGCGCAAGTTAACAGCTCGCGCGCGCCACGTCACCCACCGGCAGCCTATGGGCCGCCCACGCTCTTGTAGAGTCGAGCTTGCTCGACTGGCCTTTCCCCGGACGGCGAGAAGAGCAGTCGAGCAAGCTCGACTCTACGGGAGCATCCCGGTAGCGCCGGGCCGTGCCCGGCGCCGCTCGATCAGCCCAGAATCCCCGGCAGATCCAGCCCCTTCTCCTTCGCACATTCCACCGCGATCTCATACCCGGCATCGGCATGGCGCATCACGCCCGTGGCCGGATCGTTCCACAGCACGCGCGCAATGCGCTTGGCCGCCGCCTCGGTACCGTCGCAGACAATCACCATGCCGGCGTGCTGCGAGAAGCCCATGCCCACGCCGCCGCCATGGTGCAGCGACACCCAGGTGGCGCCGCTGGCGGTGTTCAACAGGGCATTCAGCAGCGGCCAGTCGGACACTGCATCGGAGCCGTCGGCCATCGCTTCGGTTTCGCGGTTCGGCGAGGCCACGCTGCCGCTGTCCAGATGGTCGCGGCCGATCACCACCGGCGCCTTCAGTTCACCGTTGGCCACCATCTCGTTGAAGGCCAGGCCCAGGCGATCACGGTCGCCCAGGCCGACCCAGCAGATGCGTGCCGGCAGGCCCTGGAACTTGATCTTCTCGGCGGCCATGTCCAGCCAGCGGTGCAGGTGCGGGTTGTCCGGAATCAGCTCCTTCACCTTGGCGTCGGTCTTGGCGATGTCTTCCGGATCGCCGCTCAGTGCGGCCCAGCGGAACGGGCCGATGCCACGGCAGAACAGCGGGCGGATGTAGGCCGGCACGAAACCGGGGAAATCGAAGGCATCGTCCACGCCTTCTTCCAGCGCCATCTGCCGCAGGTTGTTGCCGTAATCTACGGTCGGCACGCCCAGCGCATGGAAACCGAGCATGGCGCGGATGTGGTTGGCCATCGATTCGCGCGCGGCCTTTTCCACGACCTTCGGCGCGGAAACGCGCTTCTGGTCCCATTCCTCCACCGTCCAGCCCTGCGGCAGGTAGCCGTTCACCGGGTCGTGCGCCGAGGTCTGGTCGGTCAGCAGGTCCGGCTTCACGCCGCGGATCAGCAGTTCGTCCAGCACGTCGGCCACGTTGCCCAGCAGGCCCACCGACAGCGGCTTCTTCGCCGTGCACGATTCCTCGATCAGGCGCAGCGCCTCGTCCAGGTTGTCGGTCCAGGTGTCCAGGTAGCCGGTGCGCAGGCGCATGTCGATGCTGCTCTTGCGGCACTCCACGGCCAGGCACGAGGCACCGGCCATCACTGCGGCCAGCGGCTGCGCGCCGCCCATGCCGCCCAGGCCGCCGGTGAACAGCCACTTGCCGGTCAGGTCGCCACCGAAGTGCTGGCGACCCATTTCCACGAAGGTCTCGTAGGTGCCCTGCACGATGCCCTGCGCGCCGATGTAGATCCAGCTGCCGGCGGTCATCTGGCCGTACATGGCCAGGCCCTTCTTATCCAGTTCGTTGAAGTGGTCCCAGTTGGCCCAGCGCGGCACCAGGTTGGAATTGGCGATCAGCACGCGCGGCGCATCGGCATGGGTGCGGAACACGCCCACCGGCTTGCCCGACTGCACCAGCAGGGTCTGGTCATCGTCCAGCCGCTTCAGCGTTTCCACGATGGCATCGAAGCTTTCCCAGTCGCGCGCGGCGCGGCCGATGCCGCCGTACACCACCAGTTCCTGCGGGCGCTCGGCCACGTCCGGGTGCAGGTTGTTCATCAGCATGCGCAGCGGTGCCTCGGTCAGCCAGCTTTTGGCATTCAGCGTGGTACCGGTCGGCGCGGTGATGGTGCGGCTGGGGTCGTTGCGGGTCATGCGGCGCTCCGGTTGGTAGCGAATTCAAGGCAGGCGTTGAGCACCTGCGCCAGGGTGTGGCGCAGCGGTGCGGCGTGGTCGGGGTCCAGCGGGGTGGGCCAGCTGTGCTCGTCCACCTGGTCGGGCAGCGGCTCGTGCATGTACCCGCGGCAGGCCAGTTCCATCTGCAGCGAGTGCACGCCGCCGGGGATGTTGCTGTAATGCCGGGTGATCCAGCCGCCCTTGAAGCGGCCGTTGCGCACCTGGCTCATGCCGCTGATCTTCAACAGGTTTTCCACCACATCGCTCAGCGCGTTGTCGCAGGACGTATCCGGTGCGCCGGACGGACCGGCCGTACCCAGGTTGAACTGCGGCAGTTCGCCATCGAACAGATGCGGAATGTGCGAACGGATGGAATGCGCGTCGTACACCACCACCGTGCCGTGCTGCGCACGCAGGCGCGCGATCTGTGCGGCCAGTTCATCGTGGTAGGGCGCGAAATACGTGTCGCGGCGGCGCGCGATTTCCGTTTCGTCCGGTTCGCGACCTGCGTGGTACAACGGCTGGTTGTCGAAGGTGGTCAGCGGGTACAGGCCGGTGGTGTTCTGGCCCGGGTACAGCGAAACACCACTCGGGTCGCGGTTGAGGTCGATCACCGAACGCGAAATCGCCGAACGTACCGTGGTCGCGCCCATGCCGCGCGCGAAGTCGTACAGCTCGTGCACCCACCAGTCGGCATCGCGCCGCGCCAGCCACGGCGAGCGGTAGTCGCCCATCAGTTCGTGCGGCAGTTCGCTGCCGGTATGCGGGAAGCTGACGATCAGCGGGGCATCGCCCTCGTGCACCGTCAGCCAGTCGGGGCGGGCATTCATGCCTGCGGCTCCACGGTGGGAAGCAGGTCACCCAGGCCCTGTGCCAGCGCACCGCTGCGCACCAGATCGGTGGCGGCCACCATGTCCGGGTGGAAGTAGCGATCCTCTTCCAGCGTCGGCACCTGCGCGCGCAGGGTGGCGCGCACGGTTTCCAGTGCGGCGCTGGAGCGCAGGGGCGCGTGGAAATCGCAGCCCTGGGCCGCGGCCAGCAGCTCGATGCCGATCACGTTGGCCGCGTTCTCGGCCATCTGCATCAGGCGGCGCGCGCCGTGTGCGGCCATCGATACATGGTCTTCCTGGTTGGCCGAGGTCGGGATCGAATCGACACTGGCCGGGTAGGCGCGCTGCTTGTTCTCCGAAACCAGCGCCGCAGCGGTCACCTGCGGAATCATGAAACCGGAATTCAGACCGGGGCGCGGGGTCAGGAAGGCGGGCAAGCCGGACAGCGCCGGGTCCACCAGCATGGCCAGGCGGCGCTCGCTGATTGAACCGATCTCGCACACCGCCATCGCCAGCATGTCGGCGGCGAAGGCCACCGGCTCGGCGTGGAAGTTGCCACCGGACAATGCCTCGCCGGTATCGGTGAACACCAGCGGATTATCGGACACGCCGTTGGCTTCGATTTCCAGCGTGGTTGCAGCCTGGCGCAGGATGTCCAGTGCCGCGCCCATCACCTGCGGCTGGCAACGCAGGCAGTACGGGTCCTGCACGCGTACGTCGTTGTCGCGGTGCGATTCGCGGATGTCCGAACCCTGCATCAGCGTGCGCAGAGTGGCGGCGGTGGCGATCTGCCCGCGTTGGCCACGGATGGCATGGATGCGCGGATCGAACGGCGTGTCCGAACCCTTGGCCGCTTCCACGGAAAGTGCGCCGGTCACCAGCGCGGCCTGGAACACGGTCTCGATCTCGAACAGCCCGGCCAGCGCATAGGCGGTGGAGAACTGGGTGCCGTTGAGCAGGGCCAGGCCTTCCTTCGCGCCCAGTTCAACCGGCTGCAGGCCCGCGCGTGCCAGGGCTTCCACGGCCGGAAGGCGCTCTTCGCCAACGAAGGCTTCGCCCACGCCCAGCATCACGCTGGCCAGGTGCGAAAGCGGTGCCAGGTCGCCCGAAGCACCCACCGAGCCCTGCGCCGGCACCACCGGCAGCACGCCCTTCACCAGCATCGCTTCCAGCAGCAGCAGGGTTTCCTCGCGCACGCCTGAAGCACCCTGGGCCAGGCTGACCAGCTTCAGCGCCATCATCAGCCGCACCACGCTGGCCGGCATCGGTTCGCCCACGCCAGCGGCATGCGACAGCACGATGTTCCGCTGTAGGGTGGCCAGGTCTTCGCGCTCGATGCGCACGCTGGCCAGCTTGCCGAAGCCGGTATTGATGCCATACACCGGCGCGCCCTTGGCGACGATGGCGGCCACGGCGGCGGCACTGGCGCGCACCACCGGCAGCGCGGCTGGATCCAGTGCAAGCGGCGCGCCGCGGTAGACCTGCCGCCACTGGGCAAGGGTGACATGGCCGGGGCGAAGAACCAGGGTGTTGCTCATGTGTTGCTCCAGGAAGCAGGCAGGTCGGGCTGCCCGCGCACCACGCGCGCGTGCAGCGGGTTGAATCCCATGCGATAGACCAGGTCGGCCGGCGCATCGATGTCCCAGATCGCCAGGTCGCAGTCCATGCCCACGGCCAGGCGGCCGATGCGTTCGCCGCGGCCCAGCGCGCGCGCCGCTTCACGGGTGAAGCCGGCAATGCATTCGTCCACGGTCAGGCGGAACAGGGTGGCGCCCATGTTCATCGCCAGCAGCGGGCTGGTCAGCGGCGAGGTGCCGGGGTTGCTGTCGGTGGCCAGGGCCAGCGGCACGCCGGCCGCACGCAGCGCGGCAATCGGCGGCAGGGTGGTATCGCGGGTGAAGTAGAACGCGCCGGGCAGCAGCACGGCCACGGTGCCGGCGGCGGCCATGGCGGCGATGCCGGCCGCATCCAGATGTTCGATATGGTCGGCTGACAGCGCGCCGAAGCCGGCGGCCAGTTCGGCGCCATGCTGGTTGCTCATCTGTTCGGCGTGGATCTTCACTGCCAGGCCGCTGGCACGGGCGGCCTCGAACACCTGCCGCGCCTGTGCGGGCGAGAACGCGATGTTCTCGCAGAACACGTCCACTGCTTCGGCCAGGCCTTCGGCGGCGATGGCCGGAATCATCACGTTGCGCACCTCGTCGGTGTACTCCTGCGCCTGCCGGCCCGGCGGCACCGCGTGCGCGCCCAGGAAGGTGGTGGCCACGTTTACCCGGCATTGTTCGCCCAGTGCGCGCGCGACCTGCAACTGCTTGCGTTCGTCGGCCAGGGTCAGGCCATAGCCGGATTTGATCTCGACCGTGGTCACGCCTTCGGCGCGCATCGCCAGCAGGCGCGGGCGGCTTTCTGCGGCCAACTGCTCTGCGCTGGCCGCACGGGTGGCGCGTACGGTGGCGACGATGCCGCCGCCGGCGCGGGCGATATCGGCATAGCTGACGCCCTGCAGGCGCTGCTCGAATTCGTTGGCGCGGTTGCCGGCGTAGACCAGGTGCGTGTGGCAGTCGACCAGCCCGGGCGAGATCCAGCGGCCCTCGCCATCGAAACGCGTGGTCGGGCGCAGGTGGGTATCGCTGCCGGCCGGGCCGACGTGCACGATGCGGCCGTCGGCGCAGGCCAGCACGCCGTCGTGGATGATTCCCAGGCCCTCGCCATCAAGGGTCATCAGGTGGACATTGGACCAGAGGGTGTCGACGTGCATGGCATCCACTACGCGGCTGTGCTTATATGTCTATACAATATAAGCGTCCCTTTCGGGTTGTCCAGCCATGTCTGATTCGCGTTCTCCTGCCGCTTTCCACGCTGCCCATGCCTTGCTGGCCGACGGCTGGGCCCGTGATGTGCGCCTGCGGGTGCAGCACGGTCGCATCACGGCAATCAGCACGGGGCAGGCTGCCGAAGCAGGTGATACCCGCGTCGGCATTGCGGTGCCGGGCCTGCCGAACCTGCACAGCCACGCCTTCCAGCGCGGCATGGCGGGCCTGACCGAGATCGGCGGCGGCGACGGCGACAGCTTCTGGAGCTGGCGCGAGCTGATGTACCGCTTCCTGGCCCAGCTGCGTCCCGATGCCGTGCAGGCCATCGCCGCCCAGGCGTACATGGAGATGCTGGAAAGCGGCTTCACCCGGGTGGGCGAATTCCATTACCTGCACCACGACGCCGACGGCCAGCCGTTTGCGAACCGCGCCGAGATGAGCGCGCGCATTGCGGCGGCGGCGGCGCAGACCGGCATCGGCCTGACCCTGCTGCCGGTGTTCTATGCCCACGCCGATTTCGGCGGCGCGCCGCCTAATCCCGCGCAGCGCCGCTTGATCCACGACGTGGAAGGTTTCGCGCAGCTGCTGGACGCGGCCACGCCGGCACTGGCCGCGCTGCCCGATGCGGTGCTGGGCATTGCGCCGCACAGCCTGCGGGCAGTGACCGGCGAAGAATTGAGTGCGCTTCTGCCGTTGACTGACGGCCCCGTGCATATCCATATCGCCGAGCAGGTACGCGAAGTCGACGCCTGCCTGGCCTGGAGCGGCCAGCGCCCGGTGCAGTGGCTGTACAACCATGCGCCGGTGGACGCGCGCTGGTGCCTGGTGCATGCCACCCATATCACCGACGACGAGCGCGCCGCGATGGTGGCCAGCCAGGCGGTGGCCGGCCTGTGCCCGGTTACCGAGGCCAACCTCGGTGACGGCCTGTTCCCGATGCAGTCGTTCGCACGCGAAGGCGGGCGTTTTGGTGTCGGCTCCGATTCGAACGTGCTGATCGACGCGGCCGATGAGCTGCGATTGCTGGAGTATGGCCAGCGCCTGAGCCTGCGCGGGCGCAACGTGCTGGCCCCGGATGCCCGCCGCAGCACTGGCCGCTTCCTGTTCGAAGGCGCCCTGCACGGCGGTGCGCAGGCGCTGGGCGTGGCCGCCGGCCTGCAGGTTGGCGCCAGTGCCGATCTGCTGGAACTGGACGCCGCGCACCCGGCGCTGCAGGCGCGACAGAATGACGCATGGCTTGACAGCTGGGTCTTCGCTGCACGTAATGGCGCGCTGCGTTCGGTCTGGCGCCATGGCCGCCAGGTCGTGGCCGACGGCCGCCATCTGCAGCGCGAGGCCATCACCACCGCCTTTGCCGCCGCGTTGCGTGGCGTGCTGGGCTGATCGCCTCCCTGTTTGTCGAGATCCTCATCGAGACCCCCACCCCCGTGAAGGCCCGCAAGTCCGCCACGCTCAACCAGCGTATCCGCAGCGATCTGGAAAGCCGCATCCTCAGTGGAGAGTGGGCGCCGGGTTTCCGCATTCCATACGAGCACGAGCTGATGGAGCAGTACGGCTGCTCGCGGATGACGGTGAACAAGGTGCTGACCGCGCTCGCCGAGAGCGGCATGATCGAGCGTCGGCGCCGGGCCGGTTCGTTCGTGGCCCGGCAGCCGCCGCACCTGGAACAGGTGGCGCTGGAAATTCCCGATATCGCGATGGAAGTTGGATCGCGCGGCCATCAGTACAGCTATCGCCTGCTGCAGCGCGAACTGCGCGGGGCCAGCGCGGGCAATGCCGGCGAAGAAGAGCTGGCCGGTACCGGCTCGCTGTTGGCGATGCGCTGCCTGCATCTGGCCGATGACCGGCCGCTGGCGCTGGAACATCGCCTGATCAGCCCGGTGGGCGTGCCCGAAGTGCTGGAGGTGGATTTCAGCACCACCGCGCCCGGCAGCTGGCTGCTGCAGAACGTGTCCTGGACCCGCGCCCAGCACCGCATCAGTGCCTGGGGCGCCGACGCCGCCGCGGCCAAGCTGCTGCAGGTGGCGCCGGGCACTGCCTGCCTGGTGATCGAGCGTCTGACCTGGCGCGGCGATCAGCCGATCACCCGGGTGCGGCAGGTGTTCCTGGGCGATGCCTGGGACCTGGTGGCGCGCTTCGCGCCGGGCGGGCGCTGAGGGGGCCGATCCACGCATGGCGTGGATCTACTGGGTGCGACCACGCAGGGTTGGTACACGTAATGCCGGGACCCGCACGGGTGATCGACCCCATGCCGGTAGATCCACGCCATGCGTGGATGGCGCACCCTCAATACGTGGCGCACTGCCGCCAGCGCACCGGCTCGTCCACGCCCGGGCGGGCGTTGAGCTGCACGCGCACGGTGCGCAGGGCAGGGTAGCGCAGTACTTCCTGGCAGACGCGCGGCCAGACCTGCTCCAGTTCGCCGGTGCGGTTGATGGCCAGGGTCTGCCGGGTCAGCCAGACGCCGCTGGCAATGCCGCTCTGGCCGGCCAGGGCGCGGGCCAGTTCGGCCTGGTAGCGCTCCAGCGTGGCCGCATCGGGGTTGGGATTGCTGCGGCTGTCGTCGCCGACCTTGGCGGCCGGCACCACGGGCGCGCTGGCCGGGGCCGCATTCGCCGGCGCTGCCACGGGGGCGGCTGGTGCAACCGCTGGGCTGGCAGTGGCCACGGGCGTGGGCTCGGCGACGGCAACCGGTGCATCGGCGTGCAGCCCCTGCAGGCTGACCCCGACCAGCAGGCCCACGGTCACCGCGCCCAGTGCGGAAATGGCGATGCGGCGCAGGGCCTCGTGGCGGGCGCTGGCACGCACGCGGCTTTCGATATCGCCGGGCAGGTAAGGCTGCAGCAGCGGCCACAGGCGCGGGCCGTCCAGCACTTCCACCGCCTGTTTCTCGGCGGCGGCCAGGCCATCACGCTCCACCCGCCCTTCGGTGATCAACAGGCCACCCTTGGCGCCGCCCAGACGCGTGGCTGCGCCCAGTTCGTTCACCGCCGCGGTACCAATGCGATAGGCCAGGCCGTGCTTGCACCAGACCATCCAGGTGTTGGGGCCGTCGGTCAGCACGAAATCGCTGCGCGGCTCGCGCGCATCCTCGTCCGCGTCATGCGCCTCGCGCAGCCCGCGCTGCTCGCTCAGCATGCGCTTGATCAGCGTGGAAAACTCACGCCAATGCATACCGGCCAAGGCCTGCAGGCCCAGTCGCATTTCCGTTTGCCGCCGCTTCACCCACCACAGGTAGACAACAGCCAGGGTGCAGATGAGCAGGGCCGACAGCAGGGCCAGAATCCAAGGGAGCATGCAGGTGCGAACGGAAGGAAAAATTCAGAAGCCGACAGTGTAAAGGCCACACTGGGCGATTGCGTCAGGGTGTTCCTGACAAGAAGCGTGATGCAGCGCGCAGATCAGCGCTGTGCAGACACGAAAAAACCCGCCAATCCTGAAGCCGTGAGGGGAGGGAACAAACGGCAAGCGAAGCGATTGGCGGGTTCTCGCGATTGTCAGACAAATTTTATTGCATTGCAACAATTGGCCGGTCAGGCGGCGCCCGGCCCCTGGTGGCTGCCGGGGGCGGGGGCATCAGTGCCCGATGCGGCACGGTTTTCCAGCTTGGCCAGGCGCGCATGCAGCGCATCCAGACGAGCTTCCAGTGCAGCCACATCCTGCGCGGTGGGCACATGCATGCGTTTCAGCACGCCCTGCACCTGTTCGTCGAAGGCCTTCTCCACCTTCGTCCAGGTGCCCGATGCCTTCTCGCGGGCCTCATCCAGCGACTGTTCCACATTGTCGCGCCAGCCCGGGCCCTGTTCGCCGCTGCGTTCGCGGCGGCGCGCTTCCCAGGCTTCGCCTTCCTTCACCAGACCATCGAAGAAGCGGTTGCCTTCGGCCTGTGCCCGGCCCAGTGCGCCCAGCCCGGCCAGCCAGACCTGTTGTGCCGAATCACTCAGCTTGCGCGAAAAGCGCCCGGCCTGTTCGCCGAAGCTGGCGTCGTCGTCGCGGCGGTCGTCATTGTCGTAGGTGTTCATCGCGCTCCCGGGGAGGTTGGGCCTGCCCCGAGAGTAGCGCGGCGTTGCGTTGCTGGGCCGTGATGGCCCGGCGCCGGGGTTCAGCCCAGCTTTTCCTTCAGCACGCGCTGGATCTCGCTTTCCACCATGCCCTTCATGGCCGACAGCAGGAAGCCGAGCTTGGCGGTCACCCGTACCGCGCCCGGCTGCAGTTCGATGGCACCGTCCACGCCGCTGCCGCTGAAGTTCAGCACGTCGGCGGCCCAGCTCGACTTCAGGCCGAAGCGCTCGGACAGCTTGGCGGCCACCTGTTCGATGGCCTCGCGCGCCTGCGCGTCGGGCAGGGAGTGGGCGTGGCGGACGTCGATGGTGGACATGCAGGCTCCTGGCGCAGGGCCGGGTTGTAGTAAGAGGGCGGTCATTGTGCGCATCGGCGGGCGCGGCGCCAAGCACTCACGCTGGGTTCTTCTGCGTTGGCGGCCAACCTGCTAGTCTGCGCCGCGTGCAGAACCTGCTTGTTCACTTCAGTCAACACCAACAGCCCGACCAGCCGCTGCGGCCCGGGGTGCAGCGCATCGTGCGCCAGGCCAATGGCAGCGTGCGGCTGGGCGATGCCGGCAACGGCGCCCTGCTGCTGGCGCAGTTCTGCCTGGATGATCGCGGTCTGTGGCTGCAGGTAGGCAACGGTATCCGTGGCATCCACGTGAATGGTCGCCCGGTGCGGCGCATGGCCCTGCTGCGTGCCGGCGATGCGGTGTACGTGGACGGCGTGGAAATGGTCCTGCAGGGCGAGGTGGAAACCCTGCTGCAGGCACCGGCGCCGACGGCGCAGGCTGATCCGGGCATCGACGAACAGCGCGTACTGCGCGGCGTGGGTGGCCTGCACCATGGCCGCGGTTTCACCCTGGCACGGCCGCGGGTGATCGGCCGCGGTGACGATGCCGACATCGCCATTGATGAGCCGGCCTTCGCCGACCAGCACGCCCGGGTCGAACTGCATGGCGAGCGGGTACTGCTGCGTGACCTGGGCAGTGCCGAAGGCAGCCGGGTGAACGGCGTGGCCGTGCGCCACTGCTGGCTGCAGGCCGGTGACCAGCTGGTGTTCGACGGCCAGCATCGCTTCGTGTTGGAAGTGCCGCACGACCCGCGCCGGCGCCCGGCGCCCAGCGCGGACGACGAGGCGGCAGACAGCGAACAGGCAGCGGTGGTCCCGGCGGCGCCGCGCCACGTGCGCCGCTGGCCGTGGCTGCTGGTCAGCGCCCTGCTGCTGGCCGGCGTGCTCAGCCTGCTGCTCTGGTTCGGCGCGCGCTGAACCCGCTCCGCCGGGCATGGCCCGGCGCTACCGCCCGACCCACCCCGCTTCGGTAGGTGCCAACCTTGGTTGGCACATTGCCCCCGCCGGCAATTGGATACGAATGCAACCAAATTTCCCTTGCGCGACAAGGCCGCAACGCTGGTGCGCTGCGGCATACTAGGCGTCTTGCCCCACAGGTGTGACATGACGCGCGCGTTCAACTTCAGTGCCGGCCCTGCAACCCTGCCGGAATCGGTCCTGCGCCAGGCGCAGGCGGAAATGCTGGACTGGCACGGTGCCGGCGCCTCGATCGTGGAAATGAGCCATCGCGGCCCGGAATTCATGTCCGTGGCTGCCGAGGCCGAGGCCGACCTGCGCCGCCTGCTCGATATCCCCGACGACTACGCGGTGCTGTTCCTGCCCGGGGGTGCCACCACCCAGCAGGCGCTCATCCCGCTCAACTTCGCCAAGCCCGGCCAGCGCGCCGACTATGTCGTAAGTGGCCATTGGGGAAAGACGGCGGTCAAACAGGCCGGCCCCTATGTGGATGTGAACATCGCCGCCAGCAGCGAAGCCAACGGCTATCGTGAACTGCCCGCGCGCGAGGGCTGGCAGCTCTCGGCCGATGCCGCCTACGTGCACATCACCGCCAACGAGACCATCCACGGCGTCGAATTCCGTGATGTGCCCGATACCGGCACTGTGCCGCTGGTGGCCGATTTCAGCTCGTCCATCGCCAGCGAACCGCTGGATGTGCGCCGCTACGGCATCATCTATGCCGGTGCGCAGAAGAACCTGGGCCCGGTCGGCATTGCGGTGATGATCATCCGCCGCGACCTGCTGGAACGCGCCGGCCAGCCGCGCGCGGACATCTTCGATTACCGCTCGCACGTCGCGCGCGATTCCATGCTCAACACCCCGCCCACCTGGAACTGGTACCTGGCCGGACTGGTGTTCAAGTGGATGCTGGCCGAAGGTGGCGTGGTCGAATTCGCCAAGCGCAATGCCGCCAAGGCCGCGCTGGTGTACGGCGCCATCGACGCTTCCGGCGGCTTCTATCGCAATGAAGTGGCGCCCTCGGCGCGCTCGCGGATGAACATCCCGTTCTTCCTGCCCAGCGCCGACCTGGACGCGCGCTTCGTGGCCGAGGCCAAGGCCGCAGGGCTGCTGGCGCTGAAGGGCCACAAGGTGGTGGGCGGCATCCGCGCCTCGCTGTACAACGCCATGCCGCTGGCCGGGGCCGAGGCGCTGGTCGCCTTCATGGCCGATTTCCAGCAGCGTCACGGTTGAGCACTGAACGGCGCGCACCGTCCGGTGCGTGCCCTGCAACAAGGAATTCCAATGGCAAGCAAACCCGCCAAGAAGGCGCCCGCCAAGGCTGAAACGGCCAAGGGCAGCGCAGCCCCCAAGGGCAAGAAGACCGCCACCGCGGCCCCCACGCTGGCACCGCTGGCGCTGGCCGACGTGCGCGCCAAGATCGACCAGATCGACCGTGACATCCAGGGCCTGATCGCCGAACGCGCGCAGTTTGCCCACCAGGTGGGCAAGGCCAAGGGCAAACTCGCCGCGGCCGTCGATTACTACCGCCCCGAGCGCGAAGCCCAGGTGCTGCGCATGGTGGTGGACCGCAACGAAGGCCCGCTCAGCGATGAACTGCTGGTGCACGTGTTCCGCGAAATCATGTCGGCCTGCCTGGCCCAGCAGGAACCGCTGAAGATCGGTTACCTCGGCCCGGAAGGCACCTTCAGCCAGCAGGCCGTGCTCAAGCACTTCGGCCGCTCGGCACTGGGCCTGCCGATGGCCAGCATCGAAGAAGTGTTCCAGGAAGTGGAAGCGGGCAACGCCGATTTCGGCGTGGTGCCGGTGGAAAATTCGGGGCAGGGCACCATCCAGATCACCCTGGATATGTTCCTGACCTCCAACCTGAAGATCTGCGGCGAAGTGGAACTGCGCGTGCATCAGTACCTGATGTCACGCAGCGGGCGCATCGAAGACATCGAGCGCATCTACGGCCACCCGCAGTCCTTCATGCAGACCTCGGCATGGATGCGTGCCAACCTGCCGAAGGCTGAAAAGATCCCGGTGTCCAGCAACGCCGAAGGCGCGCGCCGCGCGCGCAATGCCGACGATGCGGCGGCCATCGGTGGCGAAAGCGCCGGCCACGTGTACGGCCTGAAGAAGGTCGTCACCAAGCCGATCCAGAACGATGCCGACAACACCACCCGTTTCCTGGTGGTGGGCCGCAACATCTTCCCGACCTCCGGCCACGACCGCACCTCGGTGCTGGTGTTCATCCATGACAAGCCCGGCGCGCTGTTCGATGTGCTCAGCCCGTTCGCCCGCCACGGCATCAGCATGAACCGAATCGAGTCGCGCCCCTCGCACCACGGCAAGTGGGAATACGGCTTCTTCATCGATCTGGCTGGCCATATCGACGATGCCCCCATGCAGGCCGCGCTGGCCGAACTGGAAGCGCACTCGGCGCAGATCAAGGTGCTAGGTTCCTACCCGGTGGCCGTGCCCTGATTGCTGTGGCGGTTACCTGCCGCGCCCCTTGAAGCACCGCCGGCCCGCCGGCGTTTACGGAACGATCGAACGATGAGCAACGCGCAACACTGGATTGCCCGCAAGGGCCAGCCCCTGCAGGGCAGCCTGACCATTCCCGGCGACAAGTCGGTGTCGCACCGCTCGGTGATGTTCGCCGCGCTGGCCGATGGCACCTCGCAGATCGACGGCTTCCTGGAAGGCGAAGACACCCGCGCCACCGCGCGTATCTTCAGCCAGCTGGGCGTGCGCATCGAAACCCCCAGCGCCTCGCAGCGCATCGTGCATGGCGTCGGCATCGACGGTCTGCAGGCGCCCAGCGCGCCGCTGGACTGTGGCAACGCCGGCACCGGCATGCGCCTGCTGGCCGGTCTGCTGGCCGGCCAGGCGTTCGACTGCACGCTGGTAGGTGATGAATCGCTGTCGGGCCGACCGATGCGCCGGGTGACCGGTCCGCTGTCGCAGATGGGCGCCAAGATCGACACGCAGGACGATGGCACCCCGCCGCTGCACGTGCACGGTGGCCAGGCGCTGCACGGCATCGATTTCGCCTCGCCGGTGGCCAGCGCACAGGTCAAGTCGGCGGTCCTGCTGGCCGGCCTGTATGCGCAGGGCGAAACCAGCGTGGTCGAACCGCACCCGACCCGCGACTACACCGAACGCATGCTGTCGGCATTCGGCGTGGACATTGAATTCTCGCCGGGCAAGGCCCGCCTGCGTGGCGGCCAGCGTCTGCGCGCCACCGACATCGTGGTGCCGGCTGATTTCTCCTCTGCCGCATTCTTCCTGGTCGCCGCCAGCATCATTCCCGGTTCGCACATCCGCTTGAAGCAGGTGGGCCTGAACCCTCGCCGCACCGGTCTGCTGCACGCACTGCGCCTGATGGGTGCAGACATCACCGAAGAGAATCCGGCCGAGCAGGGCGGGGAAGCAGTGGCCGACCTGGTGGTGCGCCATGCCCCGCTGAAGGGCGCGCGCATTCCCGAGGAACTGGTGCCGGACATGATTGATGAGTTCCCGGCGCTGTTCGTTGCTGCCGCGGCGGCCGAAGGCCAGACCGTGGTGACCGGCGCGGCCGAGCTGCGGGTGAAGGAATCGGACCGTCTGGCGGCCATGGCCACCGGCCTGCGCGCGCTGGGCATGCAGGTGGACGAAACCGAAGACGGCGCCACCCTGCATGGTGGCGTGACCCTGGGCAGCGGCACCATCGAAAGCCACAGCGACCACCGCATTGCCATGGCGTTTGCCATTGCCGGGCAGATCAGCAGCGGCGAGGTGCGCATCAACGACATCGCCAACGTCGCCACCTCGTTCCCGGATTTCGACGGCCTGGCCCGCAGCGCAGGCTTCAATCTGGCTTGACCTCGGTGCGATACCGCTGCGCTCGCCGGTCATGGCCCGGCGCTACCACCGACCGCATCCGGTAGCGCTGGGCCATGCCCGGCGGAACGCATCAGCGCCCGCATCCCGGTAGCGCCGGGCCATGCCCGGCGAGCAGGCAATCCGGGGCAAAAAAAGGCGGAGGCCGAAGCCTCCGCCACATCACGAACCCCTCGTCCGCGATCAACGCTGTTCGGTACGGAAATCCACCGGCACGCGCACCACACTGGCTACGGCGCGCCCCTCATGCACGGCCGGCTGGAACTTCCAGCCCTGCACGGTATTGATCACGGCGCGGTCCAGGTCGCGGCTGCGTTCGCCGCTGCGCGACACGATGCTGGCCTGGGTCACGTTGCCGCGCGTGTCGACGTTCAGGCTGGCCACCACGCTGCCCTGCACGCCACTGCGCAGCGCAGCAGCGGGGTAGGTCGGCTTGGCATTGCTGGCCAGCGGGCGCGCCTCACGGTTGCTCACGGCAGGAGCGCTGCGTCGGGTGCTGTTGGCCGGTGCCGCGGTGCGCGCCGCAGGCGCCGTGGTGGCAACCGGGGTCTCGGTGGCGGGCAGCATGCGCTCGCCCACCGGGGCCGGCGCCACGTCTTCCTGGTTGGCAAAGCGCAGCCAGACGAAAGCCGCCGCGAACATTGCCACGATCAGCGCCATCCACAGCCACGGCGACGTCGGCCGGTGCGGCACGTCCTGCTGCAGCTGGGGCGAATGAAGGTTTTCGTGGGTAGTAGCCGTCATTGCTTGCTCCTCGCGTCTGTAACGACGCCCCGAGTCTGGACCGGGCAGCAGTGGCAATGTGTCAGCGTTGCGTCAACGCAACCGGCAGGGTTCAGGTTGCCTGCCGGGCAGCGTTCAGTTACTGGGGCTTGAAGTCGAACGGCACTTCAATGCTGCCCGGCACGGCCTGGCCGTTGCTCTGCGCCGGGGTGAAACGCCAGCGGCGCACGGCGTCGGTGGCGGCGCGGTCCAGGTCACGCGAACCGCTGCGCTGGATCACCGTTACGTTGTTCGGGTAGCCCGTGGCATCCACGTCCACGCGAACCACCACGCTGCCGGCCTCGCCACGGCGCAGGGCGGCGGGCGGGTAGCTGGGCGCGGGCGACTGCTCGGCAATCGGCATCGGCTGCGACGTAGCCGCAGCCGGCGCGGCCGTACCCGGGGCCGGGGAGGCCGGGTCCACCGCGGCGGGCGGCGGCGGGGCGGTTTCCACCAGCTTCGGCGCCTCGTCCTCGGGCAGCGGCGCCGGCTTGGCATCGGGCATGTCGCTGGATCCCGTCGCGGCCGGCAACGGCTCGGGCAGCGGCTCGATCTGCGCCGTTTCCTGAGGGGTGGCCGTGGCCGGGTCGGCGCGGAAGAATTCCTTGTCGCGGCCGGTCAGCCAGACCACCACGAACAGCGCAATGCCCACGCCGAAGGCGATGCCGGCGATCTTCAGGGCGTTGCGCGGAATGTGCACAGTGAACGACTTGGCAGAGGACGAGCGAGGTGCAGACATGGACCAGACCAGCGTGAAGTACCCCGATTCTGCCACGCCCGGAATGAACCGGGCGGCAGAAATCCGTATAACAGGCGATAATCCCGTCCCTGTTACCCACCACGACACCTGCCATGCTTGATCCAGCCCTGCTCCGCCACCAGCCCGCCGACCTCGCCGAACGCCTGCGCACCAGCCGCGGCTTCGAGCTCGACGTGTCTGCCCTGGAGTCCCTGGAGGCCGATCGCAAGCGTATCCAGGTGCGTACCCAGGAACTGCAGAGCCTGCGCAACAGCCGTTCCAAGGCCATCGGCCAGGCCAAGGCCAAGGGCGAGGACGTCTCGGCCATCATGGCTGAAGTGGCCGCGTTCGCCGACGAACTGAAAGCCTCGGAAGTGGCCTTGGACGAGCTGCGCGAGAAGATCGACACCATCGCCGCGGGCATCCCGAACCTGCCGGCCGATGACGTGCCGGCCGGTGCCGACGAAAACGACAACGTCGAGCAGGCGCGCTGGGGCACCCCGCGCAGTTTCGATTTCCCGGTGCTGGACCATGTTGAACTGGGCGCACGCAACGCCGGCTTGGACGCGGAAACCGCGGCCAAGCTGTCCGGCTCGCGTTTCACCGTGTTGCGCGGCCAGGTCGCTCGCCTGCACCGTGCCCTGGCCCAGTTCATGCTGGACCTGCACGCCGGTGAGCACGGCTACGAAGAAACCAACGTGCCGCTGCTGGTCAACGCCGATTCGCTGCGCGGCACCGGCCAGCTGCCGAAGTTCGAGGACGACCTGTTCAAGACCGCCGTGGGCGATTCCACGCGCTATCTGATCCCGACCTCGGAAGTGCCGCTGACCAACCTGGTGCGCGACGAGATCGTCGACGCCGAGCGCCTGCCGCTGCGCGTGACCGCCCATTCCATGTGCTTCCGCGCCGAAGCCGGCAGCGGTGGCCGCGACGTGCGCGGCATGATCCGCCAGCACCAGTTCGAGAAGGTGGAACTGGTCTCGATCTGCCGCCCGGAAGACAGCGACGCCGAGCACCAGCGCATGACCCGTTGCGCCGAAGTGGTGCTGGAAAAGCTGGGCCTGCCGTACCGCAAGGTGCTGCTGTGCACCGGTGACATGGGCTTCTCGGCCATCAAGACCTACGATCTGGAAGTCTGGCTGCCATCGCAGAATACCTACCGCGAAATCAGCTCGTGCTCGAACACCGGTGATTTCCAGGCCCGCCGCATGCAGGCCCGCTGGCGCAACCCGGCCACCGGCAAGCCGGAGCTGGTGCACACCCTGAACGGCTCGGGCGTGGCCGTGGGCCGCGCCATGATCGCGGTGATGGAGAACTACCAGAACGCCGACGGCACCATTACCGTGCCCGACGTGCTGCGCCCGTACATGGGTGGTATCGAAACCATCGGCTGAACCCGGTAGCGCCGGGCCATGCCCGGCGTTTTTGGGTGGGGCATCCACGCATGGCGTGGACCTACGGGGGAGCGGCGCGCGTATGTAGTAGATCCACGCCATGCGTGGATGAACCCCCGCGATCACCCCACAACCCGCACCTTCTCCAACGGCACCCATTCGGGCTCGCCGTCCTCCGGCACGCACCACGCCCATCCATTCAGCGTGCGCACCCCGCGCAATCGCTGGCCCGGGTCCACATCCAGTTCCCGCGCGCAGTAATCCTGTGTGGCAAATGCGCCACCGTGCGCATCGCGCCCGATCGCCGGCGCCGGCACGTACCCCGGCTCCTGCCCCTCGGTCTGGCATAGAAACCAGTCTTCCCAGCCCTCAGGGCCTTCATAACGTTCACCCACCACCAGCGCCTGCCCGCGGCGCAGGGTGATCGGTTGCGGAAATTCGCTGCGGTGCGCAGTGGTCACGATGTAATCCATGCCCCCAGCCTGCCGGCCCCACGCAACAAAAAACGGCCCCGCAATGCGGAGCCGTGAGGGTGGGCCGGGATGGGGGAGGGGCTCCCGGCCCGCAATCAGCGCCCCCGACGAGGAGGGGGGAGGGCGCCGATCGCTGGAACGCAGTACTTACGCAGCCACTTCTTCAGCAGCGTGCGACGGCAGGGCCGACAGCGCGCCGGCAATGGCGTCTTCGCGGTGCTTGGGCGAATAGGCAATGCCCTCAGCGCGAACGAATTCCACGTTGTCGATGCCCATGAAGGCGAACACCTGGCGCAGGAAGGGCTCCTGGAAGTCGGCCGGCGAATCGGTGTAGATGCCGCCGCGGGCGCTCACCACGATCACGCGCTTGCCACCGGCCAGGCCCACCGGGCCGTTCTCGGTGTACTTGAAGGTGCGGCCAGCAACGGCCACGCGGTCAATCCAGGCCTTCAGCGTGGACGGAATACTGAAGTTGTACATCGGCGCGCCGATGACAAGGATGTCGGCGGCTAGGAACTGCTGCATCACCTGTTCAGCATCGGCCGCCTCGGCGGCATCGGCGCCGGCCAGCGAGCCGCTGCGCAGATGGGGTACCGGGTTGGCGTCCAGATCGCGATAATCGACCTGCAGGCCGTCGATCTGGTCCTTGAACTGGGCGACCACCGCCGCAGTCAGCTGGCGCGAGACGGAGTTGTCGCCAAGCACGCTGGCGTCGAGATGCAGAAGCTTCATGGCAGTCACCTATGTTCGGGAAGGGGGGCGGGTTCGCCGCCGACGGAGAGAACGATAGGTTGTTGCATGAGCGGGATAAAGGTGGTTCAATGCCACGAATTGTTCTAGATATGGAACTCGGGTATGCATGACCTGAATGACCTGTACTACTTCGCCATGGTCGTGGACCACGGCGGTTTCGCCGCCGCCGAGCGCGCCCTGGGTATCCCCAAATCGCGCCTGAGCCGCCGTATCAGCCAGCTGGAAACCGACCTGGGCGTGCGCCTGCTGCAGCGTTCCACGCGCCGCTTCGCCGTCACCGACGTCGGCACCAGCGTGCACCGCCACGCGCAGACCATGCTGGCCGAGGCCCAGGCCGCGCGCGAAGTGGTGGACCGCCTGAGCGCCGAGCCGCGCGGCGTGGTGCGCGCCAGCGTGCCCGTCTCGTTGGCGCAGATGCAGCTGCCCAAGCTGCTGCCCAAGTTCCTGGAGCAGTACCCGAAGGTGCGCCTGCAGCTGAACATCAGCAACCGCCGCGTGGACATCATCAATGAAGGCTACGACGTGGCCCTGCGCGTGCGTTCGCGCCTGGACGACGACGGCAGCCTGGTCATGCGCAGCTTCGGCCAGGTGCAGGAACTGCTGGTGGCCAGCCCGAAGTACCTGGACCGCGCCGGCCGCCCGAAGGACCCGGAAGAGCTGACCCAGCACGTCACCCTCAGCATCAGCGAAGACGAGGCGCGCCAGCGCTGGGAACTGCATGGACCGGAAGGCGAAGTACGCCGGGTGGACCTGCAGCCGCGCGTGGCCGGCTTCGACTTCCCGCTGCTGCAGAGCATGGTGAAGGACGGCTTCGGCATCACCATGCTGCCGGAAACCGTGTGCGCCGAAGCCGTGCGCAACGGTGAACTGGAAGTGGTGCTGCCGGACTGGTCGCTGCCGCAGGGCGTGTGCCACGCCGTGTTCGCCTCGCGCCGGGGCCTGCTGCCGGCGGTGCGCGTGTTCATCGACTTCCTGGCCGAACACCTGCCGCCGCAGCTGGAGGCCTCGCGCCTGGACTGCGGTGGCGCGTGCGAGAAGGCTAAGGAGAAGATCAAGGCCAGCGCCTTGGGCGCCCTGGCCGTGGATGCAGGCTGAGGGCTTCCGATAGCGCCGGGTCACGCCCGGCGTTACGCCGGTCTTGGGCAAATCGCCCGGCCGTGCGAGAATGCGTGCCCGGCCAGCAGGCTGGGCCGATACGGAGAGATGGCCGAGCGGTTTAAGGCACCGGTCTTGAAAACCGGCGAAGGGTTAAACCTTCCGTGGGTTCGAATCCCACTCTCTCCGCCAATGCGACGTCTAAGTCACTGTTTATAGTTGATTTTCGTCTAGGTCGCTCGCTCCATCCTTTCGTCAACAGTTCGTGGATTGGTGGCTCGCTGGACGAAGCGATTGATGTCAGCCTCCAACCATGCGTGCCGCAATCCTAGGTCCGAACTTGTATGAATGCCGGAGGTTGCCTCGCTTAACACAGATGGAGATCGTCGACTAGCTAGGCTGATGTGGCGGTTGATGCCTCGACTCGCTCCCGATCAACATCCGATTCCGTGATGGTGACTTCGCGCCAGTTCTTTGTGCGTGCAGTCCGCCTTCAGTCAATTGTCATGGCCGCAAGGAGTCTCTTGCCAACCGCAGCGGCAGGTTACCCTAATGGCCTGACGACCTCGCCAAGTCTCGACAGGCACTTCAAAGCATGACCAATTATATGGAGCAGCTTCCGTTCGATTTCGACGATGGGCTCGTAACCGTTGATACGGCGACGTGGACGCCTAGAGAAATTTTTCATAGGCTGAATCAGCGGTATTTGAGGCATTTTCGCGAAGACAGGAGGGTCGAGTGGAAAAATCACACTCTGCCTAATATGGCTGATCTTGCGACGTACTTGAGTGCGTTCTCCAACACTCCTGATGGTGGCGTCCTTGTGTATGGAGTGGACGATGGCGGAACAATTACGGGTGTAAAGTTTGGCGTTGATCAAGTTAACAAGATTGAGCAGTGCCACCTGCATCACTGTCCTGGCGCCAAACCTGAGTTTAAGAAAATTCCAGTAGTTGTGGATGGACGTCCAGCGTATTGCTTAGCAATCTATGTCCCGTACGCTGGACGCCTCGTCGAAACAAATCGTGACGAGGCGTGGATTCGCTATGGTGATGGTAAGCATAAGATGGGGGATGAGGAGCGCGCAGACTTCAGGGCGACGCGGGGCGAACTCGCATTCGAGCTGGCGGTGCCAACCGGCGCCAACTTTCCTCAAGATTTTGACCAAAAATTGATTCAAGATTATTGTGATCAGTTTAGAGAATCGGATTCCCATGCGGGCTGGTCGAACGACGAGGTTCTGAGGGATCGATGCCTACTTCGTTTTGTGGACGGGGTGTGGCGTCCTACTAATGCGCTTCTTCTGTTTGCAGGACGTAACCCGCGCCTGACTATACCTGGATGCCGTGTTCGCGTTCAGCGCTTTGCGGGCGCTGAGGAAGGGCAGGGTTCGTCGTATTCTCCGCTAAAGGACGAATATGTCGAGGGGAATCTTATAAGGCTAATAAGTGAGGCGCAGAAGGTTATTTCTTCTATTGTTTTTGACGTCACTTGGCTGGACGATTCCGGGCGATTTGTAACGGCGCCTGAGTACCCTACTCATGCATGGCAAGAGGCACTAATTAACGCGTGCGTTCATCGTGCTTATAATTTCAGCGGCAGCGAGGTCACGGTTAAGATTTTTTCGGACCGAATGGAAGTTGAAAGCCCTGGTGGATTCGTTTTCCCGGTTACGGAGAAGTCTATCTATGATGTGCGAGCCGCTCGGAATGCGCACCTGATGGATGCTTTACGTGTTGTGGGTTACGTGAAAATGGCGCGAGAGGGAACGCGGCGAATAAGAGAGGCGATGAGTGAATACCGACTTCCAGCACCTACTTTTAGGCAGGAGAGCGTTCATGGCGTGGTCGTGCGGGTTACTCTAAAGAATGCTAACAGAGAGAGATCGTCAGATAAGGATGTTGCTGAGTATTTTGGTGTCGATATTTGGCGTAATCTCAGTGAGGCAGAAATAGCAATCGCGTCAAGCGTGCATAGGAACGGCACAATCCAAGTCTCGGAAGTGCAGCGCATGTTTGGTGGTACTTGGAAGACCAACAAGAACCGGCTTGAAGCGCTGGTGTTGAAGGGTGTACTTGTATTTGAGTCGGGTGGTTTCATTCGTAGCCCAAAGGCCCTTTATAAGCTGGCTCCGCGCACTTGAGGCCTATTTGGCTTCCGGGCGCTTTGTCCATGGTTTTCTCTCGTCTGTCGATCGCTTGGTGCGCGGGGGATTCCTCCAAATGCGCTTGAGCGCTTTGCTGGGCGACGCGTTCTGAGGGATCGTCATTAAGGTTGCTCTTTCAGCCGCATCTGTAGCTAGATGCCAACCGCAGTCTGCGAAGTGGGATATGGACAAAGCCCCTTTACTTGAGACCGGCAAGTATCACCCTCTCGCCCCGTGGATCGCCCTTGAGGTCGCTGGGTAAGCGCCCTGCCACGGGCCATTGCGTCCATCGGTTTGATCCTCGGCCTGCCCTCGAACACCGGCTGCGTTTCAGGAATGTTGCACGCCATGACGGTACGCGCCGTGCGTGGCATCAGCCAAGCCGTTGCAGGGCTGGTCCAAGCGCGGGTCAGACAGATCGATCGGCGTTCAACTGACTTCAATCGGGGCGTGAATGTCACCGGCGTTCTGATGCTGGATGGCGCGTGCCTTCTTCAATAGCTTGAAGGGCCGCATGAGCGCGTTGACGGGGTACTGGAACGCATCCTTGCCACCGAGGATTACAGCGACGTGGAGGTGCTCGCCAACGGGAGTGTCCTCCAGGGCTATTTCCCGCAGCCGTCGATGCGCATCATTCCAACGTCGGCATCCGCTCTGCAATAGGCCGCGAAAACTAACTGGAGTGCATCCGGCCCGGATACCGTGCGACGGCTCTCCGCGCTTGTTCCGCCTCACCGCAGTGAGCGCGGCGCATAGAGGCTGGTTCCATGACGGCCTTTGGGCTTGTTATGGCACAACGGGTAACTGGAACACGACCGGAACGCCCCATGCGGTCCATTCCGCTCCACGAACACCCCCACCTTGCACACCGGGCAGCGCTCCTCATTGATCGCCACACCCGACACGCTCGTCACCTCCACCACGCCATCCTCCACCAGCTCATCCAGGAACGGCGAGCGCTTGCCCTGCAGCGTGAACATCGCAACACTCCGCCGCGCACGCGTCAGCGCCACATAGAACAGCCGCCGCTCTTCGCCCAGCGGGAAGGTATCGCCTTCGGGCATCGCCAGCGAAAGTACCGGATCATCTGCTCGCAGGCTGGGGAAACCGCGGTTTACCATTCCCGGCAGAATCACATAGTCGGCCTCGCGCCCTTTTGAACGGTGCGCGGTCAGGAACTCCACGTCCATCGTGCTGCCAAACGCTGCCTTCCAGTCCGCCGGCAGTGCGCTGCGATCATTCCGGTATCGGCCCAGAATGAAGACCGTCACGCGCCCGTTGCGGCCGCGAGGTGCCGAGCCGGACAGCAGTTGCTGATGCAGCGTGGCCAGATACTGGCGAACGCCATCCTGCACTTCTTCGCGCCGGGTCATCTGGAATGCCTGCAGCACCGGTCCAACAGGCGCCGTCGAAGAACGCACCGCCTTGGCAATCTGCGCGGGATTGCGGCTGATGAAGCGGCTGGAGATATCGCACAGTTCCTGCGGGCAGCGGAAGGTCTGCTCCAGTTTCAGTACCTGGCCGTGCCCCATCCATTCGCGGAAACCGGTCATCACCGAAACATCGGCACCGGCGAAACGGTTGATCGACTGCCAGTCGTCGCCCACCGCAAACAGGTAGCGTCCTGGGCGGTTGACCAAGGCGCGGCACAGGCGGGCGCGGGCGCGCGAGGCGTCCTGGAATTCGTCGGCCATCACCAGTTCGTAGGGCGATTCATAATGGCCCTGTTCCAGCAGTCCGGCGGCCATGTTCAACATGTCCTCGAAATCGATGCTGTGCTCGTCGGCCAGTGCATCATCCCAGGCTTGGAATACGGGCCCGGCGATTTCCAGGAAGCGCCGGTAGCGTTCCTTGAACTGGTCTTCGGGCATCTGCCGCAGGCGCTCGGCCATGTCTTCCAGGCTCAGGCAGTTGCTCTTGGCATGGGCGATGAAGGTGCGCATTAAGCCGATCAGATCGGCATCGGGCATGGGCTTGGCGCCGGCGTCGGGCAGTTCGCGGTCCGGGTTCGGGTCCAGTTCAATGCGCGATTCGCCCAACCGTTCGGAAAGGTGCTGCAGGGCCTCGCCACTGCGCAGCCCGAACGAGGTGGTCTCGACCAGTGCGGTCCCGCGTGCGGCATGCTGCTCGCGTTTCCAGCGCACACCCTCGGCGTAGTGGGCGAACTGCTGCGGCGGCTGGCCGTCGGCATCCAGCGCAAAGTGCTCGTGATACAGCGCAGCATCCGGGTAATAGAAGTCCGGCCGATACTGGCGATGGGTATCGGTGGCGGTATCGAATTCGTAGCGCCGCTCGTAGTCGTAGGCCACGCCGTTGTAGAACAGCCAATCGGCAATCACGCACTCTTCCAGGCTCTTCACCCGCTCGCCCTGCAGGGTGCGGATATAGGGCGTGCCATCGCGGTCGTAGCCATCGGCCAGCATCTGCGTGCCCAGCGGTGGCAGATCACGCCCGAACACCAGCCGGAACATGTCCCACTGGGTGCGGAAGTGGGTCGAGCGGTCCTTCAGGTCGTCCACCAGCTCGGCCAGCTTGTTGAAGCCCAGCGCTGCGTCGATGGCCCATTCGGGAATATCAGGCTTGCGTCCGGTCGCCTTGGCGATGATGGACAGGCCCAATGCATGGAAGGTGCGCGCCTCCACCACGGTATCGCCCATGCCCAGCCGTTCGAACGACCGCTGCGCGCGGTCCTCCAGTTCCTTGGCGGCATCCTTGTTGAAGGCCAGCATGACGATGCGTTCGGGCGCGACGAAGCCGCGATCAATGGCATAGGCGGCCTTGGCCACCATGGTCGAGGTCTTGCCGGAGCCGGCCGCGGCGACCACCTGCACGTGGTTGTCGAAGCAGATGACCGCGCGCGCCTGTTCTTCGGTCAGTGGCTTGCTCTCGACCCGGTGCAGGAAATTGCGGGCCAGCAGCAGCTCGCGCGTTGCCATGGTCGCGTTGGCTTCGGCCCAGACGGACGGCCAATCCAGTTCCCAATCGTGCAGGGCGTCCAGCGCGGCACGGTGGCTGGGCGAATGCAGGTCGTCGTGCACATCCTCATCGAGGAACAGCCGCTGCAGCGCTGACGGCTGCAGCGGCAGGGCAGGGCGCTCGGCCAGCAGTGCCTGCTGTTGTTCGTGGGTGATCCAACGGCGGCCGGCGCTGCCGCGGTCGGTCAGGGCGTCTGCCTCGGCCAGCCAGCCCTGAATCTGCGTCAGGATGTCCGCAAAGAGCGCCTTGCGCCCACGGGTAGTGCAGGCAAGCAAGACCTGCTGCACGGCGGCCGAAAGCTGCGATGCCTGGCGGTTGGGCAGGCCATCGACGGACAGTGTTTCACCGTCGTCGCGCTGCAGCTCGATCCGGGCCCAGAACAGGCCCGGAATGATCCGCACACGCGCGTCGCCATCCACGTGGTGCCGGTACTGCGCGCTCCCAATCGAGAGTTCGACCTGCTCGCCATCCAGCCGCAGCCGCCAGTCCGGCGAGCGGGTCACACGTTGGCCCCAGCCCGAGGGGCGCCATTCCATAGACATCCAGATACTGCCTTGCGTACGTCACTGGGCGTAAAGCGCCCTTACAGCCCCATGATAAAGGGGCTTGATGGCATGCGCGGCGTTTCCGGGTCAGGCCAGGCAGTGGGCCAGCGCTGGCATTGCAGCAGCGCCGGCCCGATCGCCCTCAGGCATTCACATCCACCACGATCCGCCCGCGCACCTTGCCCGGGATGATCTGCTCGTACACATCCAGCACTTCAGCCAGCCCGATCTGCTGCACCGCGCTTTCCAGCTTCTTCGGGTCCAGATCGGTGGCCAGGCGATCCCAGGCGCGCTGGCGCACCTGCTGCGGTGCGTTCACCGAATCCACGCCTGCCAGGGTCACGTTGCGCAGGATGAAGGGCAGCACCGAGCCGTGCAGTGCATCGCTCTGCGCCAGGCCGCAGGCGGCCACCGCGCCGCGGTACTTGGTTTCGGCCAGGGCATTGACCAGGGTGGGGCCGCCGGCCACGTCCACCACGCCGGCCCAGCGTTCGGCGCTGATCGGCTTCTTGCGCGGCTCGGACAGCTCCGCGCGGTCGATGATCTCCGCCGCGCCCAGGCTGTGCAGGTAGTCGGCGTGCTCTGGGCGGCCGGTCGCGGCCACAACGCGGTAACCCAGTTTGGACAGGGTGGCGACGGCAATCGAGCCGACGCCGCCATTGGCGCCGGTTACCAGCACATCGCCCTTGTCCGGGGTCACGCCGGCATCTTCCAGCGCCAGCACGCACAGCATGGCGGTATAGCCGGCGGTGCCGATGGCCATGGCATCGCGGGTGGTCAGGTTGCCGGGAATCTTGTTCAGCCACTCACCACGCACGCGCGCACGCTGGGCCAGGCCGCCGTGGTGGCCCATGCTCAGGTCCCAGCCGTTCAGTACCACGCGATCACCGGTCTTGAAATCCGCATTGGTGGATTCCAGCACCACGCCGGCCAGGTCGATACCGGGAATCAGCGGGAATTTCTGGATGACCGGGCGGCTGTTGGTCAGCGCCAGCGCGTCCTTGTAATTCAGGGTCGAATAATCGACCTGCACCAGCACATCGCCGTCCATCAGGTCGGCCTCATCAAAATCGACCAGTTCAGTAACGACGCGGTCGTCGGTCTTGCTGGAAAGTAGTGCCTTGAATGTCATCGCGGGCCTCACGGTCATTGGATGCGCCCATGCTAGGCTCGCACCGTTATTGCAACAAGAACGATGGTTTTTCGTAGGTACTATGGTTTTCCGGAGTATTCATGCGTAGCAGGCGTTGGGACAACAAGAGTGGTTGCGCCGTGGAAGTCACCCTTTCGGTGATGGGCGGTGTGTGGAAGCCGATCATTCTGTTTCACCTGATCAAGGGCAGGCGCCGGTTCATGGAACTGACGCGGCGGGTGCCCAACGCCACCCAATCCATGTTGACCAGCCAACTGCGCGAGCTGGAGGCCGATGGCGTTGTGATCCGCCATGTCTATCCGGAAGTGCCGCCGAAGGTGGAGTACGAGCTGTCCGAGTTTGGCCACACGCTGGTGCCGGTGCTGCTGGCCATGCGCGAGTGGGGCGAAACCTATCGCGGGTACCAGAGCGCGCGTGATGACAGTTGATGGGTGAGGTGTCGCGATTGGCCTGTCCGGGCGAGTTGGATTGCGGCTGGCGTGGATGAAGGCTGCAGGCCGGCAGCGCCATTGAAGGGGCTATTCGTCACCACATGACGCATGTGCCTTGACCACGCCATGGCGGTGTATTTCCCTACTTTTCATCCACGAAAGACTGCGGCAATCATCGCCTCGCCAAGGCACCCGCCCTGGCCGGGATTGGCGTCCCGAACATACGAGTTGCACGGCGTCGGGTTTGCACTGCAACGTGCAGTCCCGACAATGCACCGCTTGCCAGTCCATGGTGGACGGTGCGTGGGGATCTTTCGATCCGCCGGCTTCTCGCAACTCGTATCCGGCACGCCAACCCGCACCGTCCGCCACCTTGCTTTCGCAGGTGGCCACACCGTGAGGTTGCCGCCATGTCCGACCTGCTTCCCGACTATCCCCGCCTGCACGCGTTGCTGGGGAATGCCACGCGCGATCTGCCCAATGCCATCGCCGAACAGCTGGAAGACGCGCTCTGCGATTCGCCCGACAGCCTCGCGCCGTCTGCCTTCTTCGCGCACCTGAAAGGCCACGGCAGGAACCTGCGTGCCGACGGCCAACCGTGGGGCGAACATCGCCTGACCCCCACCCGCACATTCGATCTGGCCCTGGCCACACGTTGCGCGTCGGGCATTACTGCACTGACCGCCGTGCTGCATGCCGCCCATGTGGCACGGGAAAGTGATGATCCGGCGGGCTGTCCCTCCGCGGCCGTGGTCGATGGGCTGTTCGACGCCTGCGAAGCCTTGTCGCTGCAGGTAGAACGGTGTCTGGTTCCGTGACAACCCACGATCCGCGGCCTACCCGGTAGGTGCCCACCTTGGTGGGCACGAGGGGTAGGCGGAGAGCAATGCCTACCAAGGTGGGCATCTACCAAAGCGAGACGGTGCAGGGTAGGCGGAGAGAAATGCCCACCAAGGTGGGCATCTACCGGGCGCTGCCGTGCGCCGCTTCGGTCATCACCTGGGCCAGTTGCTTCAGCGAATACGGCTTGCGCAGCAGGGTGAAGCCATGGCCCGGGTCGCGTGCCAGCAGTTCGCTGTAGCCGCTGGTCAGGATGATCGGCAGCTTCGGGAACTGGGTGCGGATCGTGCGCGCCAGCTCCAGGCCGTTGGTGCCGGGCATCACCACGTCGGTGAATACCAGCTGGAAGCGCGCGGCGTCATGTTCCAGTTCGGCCATGGCCTCTGCCGCGTTTCGCGCCAGCACCACGCCGTAGTCCAGCTCGCGCAGCGCGCCCACGGCGAAGTCGGCCACGTCCACGTTGTCTTCCACCACCAGCACGCACAGCCCGTCGCCGCTGGCCAGGCCAGGGGAGTGCGGGGCAGGGCGCGGCACGCTGTCGGTGCATTGGGTCAGCGGCAGGTACAGGGTGAAGCAGGTGCCCGCGCCCGGCCGGCTCTGCACGTCCACTTCGCCTTCGGACTGCTTCACGAAGCCGAACACCTGGCTCAGCCCTAGACCCGTGCCGGCGCCCACGCCCTTGGTGGTGAAGAACGGTTCGAAGATGCGTTCCAGTACCGAAGGATCAATACCACTGCCGGAATCGGTCACGCTGATCGCAGCAAAATCGCCCTTCAGCGGAATCGACTGGCGCACAGATGGCACGGTGCTGACCCTTTGCACTGCCAGTGTCACCTTGCCGTGGCCCTCGATCGCATCGCGCGCGTTCACTGCAATATTGATCAGCGCGGTATCCAGTTGGTTGCGGTCCAGCAGCACCGGCAGCGGCACGTCGGGCAAGTGCAGGTCCACATCGATACGCGCGCCCACCACGGTGGTGATGATGTCCGCCAGCGCCTGCACGCTCTCGCACAGGTCGAACACTTCCGGCGACAGGCTCTGCCGCCGCGAGAACGCCAGCAGCTGGGCGGTCAGTTTGGTCGCACGCTCGGCCGCCGATTCGATCGCCTGCGCGTAGCGCCGGCGCGGGTCATTGCTGGGCCAGCCATGCAGCAGCATGTCCACCGAACCGGTGATCACCTGCAGCAGGTTGTTGAAGTCATGCGCCACGCCGCCGGTCAGCTGGCCCATGGCTTCCAGTTTCTGTGCCTGGCGCAGCTGCTCGCGTGCGCGCACCAGTTCCAGGTGCGCCTCGCGTGCTTCCTGGGTAATGGCAGCTACCTGGCGGCTGTGCAGGTCGCGCTCGATCACCCGCTCGGTCTGCTCGCTCACCACGCACAGCAGGCCTGCGATTTCGCCGTTGCCCAGCCGCAGCGGCGAATACGAGAAGGTCCACCAGGTTTCCTTCATCGTACCGTCGCGGTCCATCATCAGGCGAAGGTTGTGGAAGCTGCGCGCGGCGCCGGCGAAGGCATCGTCGATGGCCTGGCTGACGTCGGCCCAGACATCGGCCCACACCAGATCCAGGCGTGCGCCCATGGCGCCGTGCAGCTTGTCGCCCAGCAGCGGCAGGTAGGCATCGTTGAAGAAGAACGCCTTGTCCTGCGGCCCCCAGGCAATCCACATCGGCTCGGGTGAATCGAACACCATGGCCAGCACGGTGCGCAGTTCGGCTGGCATCTGCGCGGCCTGCGCGGTCTGTGCCCAGTCACTGTCCTGCAGCAAACGATACGCCAGCTGCTCGGGCGCAGAGACCGGAAGGGAAAAGGCGTGCATGGCCGCTCAGGGCAGGAAGGTGGCACAGCGTACCCGACGGCGTGTGTGCATGCCCTACACGCCGCCGGGTGGTCACGACGGCATCAGAAGCTGTACGCCGCCTGCAGGTACACCCGCCGCGGCTCGCCCGGGAAGTGGCCATTGCGCTCGATGAAGCCGCTGGCCGCATACACCTTGTCGAACAGGTTCTTCACGTTGGCCTGGAACTGCCACTGCTGCCAGGTGGTTTTCCAGCTCATGTCGAACACGGCATAAGGCTTCACCCGCTGGCCGTCCAGGCTGACGCGCTCACCCACGTAATCGGCGCCGAAGCCGATGGCCGAATGCAGGGCGGGCAGGTCGTAGCGGGTCCACAGGCCCAGCTTGTTGCGTGGCGCATTGGCGAAGCGATCGCCGGAGGCATTGGTGATCCCGTTCGGGCCGGCATCCTTCACCCGCGCATCGTTGTAGGCGTAGGTCAGGTTCAGCACCCAACGTTCGGTCACGTCGGCCAGCAGGTCCATCTCCATGCCGGTACTGCGCACCAGACCCAGCGCGGCAAGCTGGTTCACCCCGCCCACCACTTCGCCGGTGGCCTGCACGATGTTGCTGCGGTCGATGCGGTAGGCGGCCAGGTTCAGGGTTACCCGGTCGGCCAGCAGCGATTTCATGCCCACCTCCCACTGCTTGCTGCGCTCGGCATCGAACGGACCGCCGGCGGCTGAATTCTGGTTCGTCGCGGTCTGCGGCACGAAACCACTGGCCACGTTGGCGTACAGGTTCAGGCCGTCGCGCACGATGAAGGTGCTGCCCAGTCGCCAGCTGATGTCGTTGCCATCCACGCTGCTGTGGGCGATGCGGTCTTCGTCCTTGAAGCCGTCCCAGCGCAGGCCGGCCAGCACATGCCAGCGCGGGGTCAGGGTCAGCTCGTCCTGCAGGTAGCCGCCGTAGCGCTGGCTGCGGGTGGACGTGCTGCGCCAGGGCAGGGTGGCCAGGTTGTAGTCATGCCAGGTGCTGGCGCCGTACACCGGGTTGAACAGGTCGATGCCCTGCACCGGGCCGGCGCCACGGGCGAGGTCGGCGCTGTTGGCGGTCTGCGCGGTGAAGTCCGCATCGGTCTGGTACACATCAGCGCCGAACAGCACCTTGTGCTCGATGCCGCCGGTGCGGGTGCGCCACACCGCATTGGCATTGGCGGTCACCGCGTCGTTGTCGCGGAACTGGTTGCGCAGCTGGCGGGTCATCCATTCGGCCACGCCGTCGCCGTCACGGTCGATCAGCCCCATCGGCTCGTGGTACATCTGGTGTTCGCTGTTCTTGAACCAGCGCGCCGCCACGTCCACGTCCAGCGCGTCGGTGGGGGCAAAGCGGTACTGCGCCAGCGCCACCTTGGCGCGCATGTCCAGGAAATCGCTGGCTTCGTTGTGGTTCCAGCGGCGGTCGGTCAGGAAGGTGCCGTTGTCGTCCACCGGCACGCCGCGCAGGCGGTTGCCGCCCAGGTTCTGGGTGATATCGGTGAACTGCAGCACCAGTTCGCCGGTGTCGCCCACATCGAAGGCCAGCGAGGCATCGCCAATCACGCTTTCACTGTCGGTGTTCCAGCGCACGCCCGATTCGCTATCGCCATAGAGGCCCGCGCGGTAGCGCACGCTGCCGCTGCGGTTCAACGGGCCGGTGCCTTCGATCGAGGCGGCGCGGAAGTCCTCGTTGCCGACCTGCAGCTCGATGCGGCGCTCGGCGGTGGCCTTGGGCTTGCGGGTCACGTAGTTGATCACGCCACCGGCATCGCCACCGCCGTACAGGGCGCCGGCCGGCCCCTTCAGTACTTCCACCCGTTCGATGTTGAACAGCTGCGGCACCGAGAAGCCGGCGTAGGGATCGCCGCGCAGGCCGTCGTACAGCA
The DNA here is from genome assembly GCF_016624905.1 of Stenotrophomonas sp. S49. NCBI lineage: Bacteria > Pseudomonadati > Pseudomonadota > Gammaproteobacteria > Lysobacterales > Lysobacteraceae > Stenotrophomonas > Stenotrophomonas sp. S49. Next base: position 34,954 of record NZ_JACVUD010000011.1, read on the forward strand.
CGTTTTCCTGGCGGAAGCCGCGCAGGGTCACGCCGGCGTAGCTGAAGAAACTGATGCCGCTGATGCTGCGGTACAGATCAGTCACCTGGCGGGCGGCCTGGTCATCGATCAGTTCGCGCGGCAGCACCTGGATCGACTGTGGCACCAGGGCCAGGGGTGTGTCGGTGCGGGTGCCGACGGCGGCGTCTTCGGCCCGGTACAGGGTCTGTGCGCGGCCGCGCACCTCTACCTTGTCCAGGTCCTGGACGCTGGAAGGCGGGTTATCGGCAGCATGCGTGGCAACAGCCAAGGGCAGGGCGAGCGCGGCGCACAGGGCGCGGCGGCGGGGCATTCTCACGGGCATGGGCAGTGTGGGGGTGGCTGCAAATGAGAAATATTAGCATTTGCAATACTTCGACACGCATCCCCCGTTCGGGCAATGACGTTTCGTTTCAGAGGCGCAGGGTCAGTACCGTGCCCGAATCGGCGGCGCTGGCCGCCGACAGGGTGCCGCCATGGGCCTTGGCGATCTGCGAGGCAATATACAGCCCCAGGCCCAGGCCGGAATCCAGGCGCTTTTCCTGCGGGCGTGAGAACGGCTCGAACAACGCCGCCAGCTGCGCCTGCGGGATCACCCCGGCGTTGGCCACCTCGATGCGCAGGCCGTCGCCCTCGCTGCGGCCGGTAACGCGAATGGGTTCCCCGGCGGTGCCATGCACGGCGGCGTTGATGACCAGGTTGGCCAGCAGCTGGCACAGACGTGCGCCGTCGCAGCGGAACACCGGCGGCAACTGCAGATCCAGCTCGCAACGGCGCTGCGGATAGGCACGCATGGCCTCGCGGCAGGCCACGGCCAGTACCCCGGAAAGATCGGACCAGTCTTCCAGCTTCAGGGCAATGCCAGTGCCCAGCCGGCCCCGGGCGAAATCCAGGGTCACATCGATCAGCTCGGCGATGCGGTCGGTGCTGTCGTTGATGTGCTCCAGCACCTTCTGCTGCGCCACGCTCAGCGCGCCCAGCGAAAGCAGGTCGGCGCCGGCACGGATGGCCTGCACCGGGTTGCGCAGATCGTGGGCCAGCACCGCGATGAACTCCTCGCGCTCCTTGCCCACCCGCAGCAGCTCGGCGTTGTTGTGCTCGGATTCGGCCAGTTGCACGTCGCGGGTGGTCCCATCACGCCTCAGGCCATCGATCAGTTCCGCATCGGCATCGTGGCTGTGTACGGCATCGATCTGCGCGGCCACCAGCCGCGCCAGCATCGTCAGCGCCGCCACATGGCTCTCGTCCACCGGCCGGGGCAGCGGATCGAGCGTGCAGAGCGTACCGAAGATGCTGCCGTCGGCCAGGGTGACCGGCACGGAGATATAGCTGCGGAAACCATACAGGCCGGGTACCGGGCTGTGCTGGAAATCCGGGTGGGCATGCGCGTCGGCAAACCAGACCGGGCACTGCTGGGCCTTCACGTCCTTGCAGAAGGTCTTGTTGATGTCCAGCACCATGCCGCTGCTGATGCCCAGGCCGGCGCGGTCAACACTCTGCACGGCCCGCCAGCTGATGTCGGTCACCTCGCCCACCAGCGCCACGCGCATGCCGGTCAACTGGCAGGCGAGGTCCAGCGAGGGGCGGAAGTCGATTCGTGAGGGCATCGCAGGCAATCCGGCATCGCGTCTGGGCAGGGGCAGTATAGCGACGCGCGGTGCGCCAGCGGTTCACTCGGCCACCTGGGTATCCAGCAGCGGACGGCTGTGGCCGTTGAACAGCTGATCCGGATCCATCGGCCGGGCCAAGGCAAATCCCTGGATCTCATCGCAGCCCAGTGTGCGCAGACGGCTGACCTGTTCGGCGCTCTCGGCGCCTTCGGCCACCACGCTGTAGCCCAGGCGATGGGCCAGCCCGATGATCGCTTCCACCTTCACGCTGGACCGGTTGTCCAGGCACAGGCGATCGATCAGCGACTTGTCCAGCTTCAGCGTGCTGATCGGCAGTTCGGTCAGGTAACCAAAGTTGCTGTAGCCGCTGCCGAAGTCGTCCACCGCCACGCGGATGCCCGCATCGGCCATCCGCTTCAGTTGTACGCCCTGCTGCGAGTCGGCACGCAGCCATTGGCTTTCTGTGATCTCCACTTCGACCTGCGTGCAGGCCAGGCCGCGCCGGTCGATCCCGGCAATCAAGCGCTCGGCCGTGCCTTCGCGGGCCATGTCGCGGGCCGAGTAGTTGATCGACAGGTTCAGCAGCAGGCCATCGGCGTGCCAGCGTGCGAGCTGGTCCAGTGCACGGTCCACCACCCAGTCGGTGATCCCGTGCATCAATGCGGTGCGTTCGAACACCGGAATGAACTCGGCCGGGCTGACCGGGCCCAGCTGCGGGTGGTTCCAGCGGATCAGCACTTCGGCCGCGACGGGCTGCAGGTCGCGGGCCCGGAAGCGGGGCTGGTAGACCAGATGGAACTCGTCCTGCTGCAGCGCCGTGCGCCCGTCGGTGGCCAGCCGGTAGCCGCGGCGGGTGCTGGCATCGTGGCCCTGCGAGTACCAGCGGAAAGGGGCGCGGGCGGACACCGCCGCGCTCAGCCCGACCAGCAGACGGCGGATCACTTCCCCCGCGCTGTGCTGGCCCAGGGTCAGCTCGCACACGCCGGCGTGGAACCCCGGTGACATCGGCACTTCGGCGGCCATCATCGGCCGGGTCACCCGCGCCTGCAGTTCGGCCAGCAGAGCTTCCACCGCGCTGGCCTGCTCCAGTTCCAGCACGAAGGCAAAGCGGGCCACGCCCACGTGGTAGACCTGGGCCAGCCCATCCAGTGCCATCTTCAGGCGCACACCCGTGCGCCGGATCAGCGTTTCCAGCGGCGCCATGCCCAGCACCTGTCCTGCCTCGGTCGAGACGGCGGTATCGAAAACGTCCACCAGCACCGCATGCATGAACATGCCTGGCTCGCGCTCGGCCAGCGCATCGTGGTCCAGCATGAACTGCTGGCGATCGGGCAGGCCGCTCACCGGGTCGCTGCGCCCGCTCATCGCGCGCAGCTCCAGCTCGTTCATGGCTGCCCGCGCCAGCGTTTCCAGCTGCCGCCGCTCGGCCCCGGACAGCGTGCGCGGTGCATCGTCCATCACACAGAACGCGCCGATGGCCACGCCGTTGCGCGCCACCAGGGGCGCCCCGGCATAGAAGCGCAGGTGTGGCTCGCCCGCCACCAGGGGATTGCTGGCATGCCGCGGGTGCTGCAGCAGATCGTCGATCACCAGCGTTTCGGTTGAACCAATCGTGCTGGCGCAGATGGAATCGCGGATATGGGTCTGCGATACCGCCAGACCGCGGCGCGAGACCAGCCGCTGACGGTCGATCTGCAGCAGCGACACGAACGCGACCGGCACGTTGAAGGTGTGCGTGGCCAGCTCGGTCAGGCTGTCCAGCGAGGCGCCACTGATCTCGCCCAGCGCATTGAGGCCGGCGAGGGTGGACATTCGTTCTTCATCACGGCTGGCAGGCATGTACGGCACATCGTTACGGCGGTCGGGGCGCGACACCGCCAGCATGCCGCAGGCGGCGCGAAGGCGGTGTGGCGTCGGGTTGCACGGCGCGGCCCTGCGATCCTGCCCACTGAATCCTTCAGCTGGGCAGGGCAGGGCAGGGCAGGGCAGGCGCTTACGCTGCGCGCTGCAACGTCGCGCGTGGTGCGCCGGCGTCTGCGATTCGGAAGGTCGCTGCGGCCTGGTCCAGCGCGCTGGCCTGCTCGGCCATGGCACGCGCCGACGCACTGGCTTCTTCCACCAGCGCGGCGTTCCGCTGGGTGGCCTCGTCCATCTGCGCGATGGTCTGGTTCACCTGCTCGATGCCGGATGCCTGCTCGCTGCTGGCCTGGGCGATCTGCTGGATCAGCGTATCGGTCTGGGCAGCGGCGGCACGCAGCTGCTCGATGGCCTGTTCCGACTGGCGGGCAATGCCGATGCCGGCCTGCACGTTCTCGCCGGAGGTTTCGACCAGCGCCTTGATGTCCTTGGCCGACGCTGCCGCGCGCTGGGCCAGGGTACGCACCTCGCTGGCCACCACGGCGAAACCGCGCCCCTGTTCCCCGGCGCGTGCTGCTTCCACGGCGGCATTCAGGGCCAGGATGTTGGTCTGGAAGGCGATGCCATCGATCAGGCCCACCATCTCGCCGATCCGCTGGGAGGAGGCATCGATCTGCTGCATCACCTGCACCACATCCTGGACCGCGCGGGCGGTGCGCTGTACGGCGTCGCCGGCGCTGCGCGATGCCGCATTGGCATGCTGGGCATGCTCGGCGTTCTGGCGCACCGTCGAAGTCAGTTCTTCCATCGACGCAGCGGTTTCCTCCAGGTTGGCCGCCTGGCTCTCGGTGCGGCGCGAAAGATCGGCGTTGCCGGCGGCGATCTCGTCCGACCCGCTGGCAATGGAGGCTGCTGCCGTCTGGATGCGCTGCACGATGCGCGACAGGTTCTCAGCGGTGCGGTTGGTGTCGCGCTGCATGGCCGCGAACACACCCTGGTAGTCGCCCTGCAGGCGTCGGCTCAGGTCACCTTCGGCCATCGCGCCCAGTACCACCGACAAGGCCTTCAGGCTGCCATCGGCGGTTTCCATCAACTGGTTCAGATCCACGATCATGCGCTGGAAGTCGTGGCGGTAGGCACCGGCATCGCCGCGTGCGCTGAAGTCGCCGGCGGCTGCCGCGCGGGCCAGGCGCTGGATGTCCTGGTTGATCGCGTACAGGCTGGCCTTGGCTGCATCCATCGATTCATGCAGCATCGCGCGGCTGCCGGGCAGGCGCCGGGCGTCGCGGCGCAGATCGCCCTGGGCGTATTCGTTCAGCACCTCGATCGCATCGACGATGGCGTCCAGGTGCTCGAACACCATGGTGTTCATGCCCTCGGCCAGCTCGCCGTACACGCCCGGGAAGTCGGTCGGCATGCGATGGGTGATGTCCTCGGCGGCATGTTTGTCGATCATCTGCCGGGTCTGCTGGGAAAAGCGCTGCAGCAGCTGCACCATGCCATCGGTGGCGCGCAGCATCTGGCCCACCTCGTCCTGGCTGTCATCCTGGGCGCGCACGCTCAGGTCGCCACGGGTTACTGCATTGATCGAGGCCTGCACCCGTGCCAGCGGCACGGTCAGGCTGCGCGAGATCAGCCACGCGGCCAGGATGCCCAGCGCCAGGCTGGCCACGCCGAACAGGGTCAGCAGGCCGGTGGTGCGCGCGGCCAGTGACTGCATCTCCGCCGCAGCTTCCGCTACAAGCTTCTGCTGCAGATCGGCGAACTCGCTCAGTGCCGTGTTCCATTGCGCCGCCGCCGGCGCCACTTTGTTCAGCAGCAGGGTGTCGGCGGTCTCGAAATCACCGGCACGCATGCGTGCGTCCAGCTCGGCCAATGCGGCCTGTGTGGCCTGCTGGTGCGCGGCCACCTTGTCACGCATGGTCTGTGCCAGCGGGCTGGTAGCTGGCCGTGCAGTGAAGTGCTGCCAGATCTGATCGTAGCGCGCGGTCTGCGCCTGCACCGTGGCCAGGTCGCGGTCCAGTGCCTGGCCGCGGCGCAGCAGCATATCGCGGCGCAGCAGCAACAGTTCCTTGTTGATGATCAGCATGTCGTACAGCTCGCCCATGCGGGTCACGCGTACGTTCACCGCGTTGTCGAACTGTTGCCGCTGTTTGTAGTTGCTGTGCAGGGCGATCGCAAGAATGGTGGCGATCATCAACAGCAGGATTGAAAAACCAGCGGTAAGGCGGGTGCCTACCTTGAAGCGGCGCAGTGTGTTCAATTTGTGAAGTCCGGTAGTCGTCGTGAGCCCGACTGCCGGGCGTGTCTGCACAGGAGAGAGTCCCGGCAGGCAGTAAGACGGTAGCGGCGCTGCAAGCCGAAGCTTTAGGGTCTCTTTCAGTTTTATTTTTGTGGGGTGCGCACAGCCAGCGCGCTAGACCATGCAGGCAAGGAACACGCCGCACAGTGCGAGCGTCAGCGCGAACACGCGCCGGCTCAGGGCCAGGCAGGCCACCAGCGCGGCCAGCGCCCAGGCGCCCAGCAGGGCACAGGCCAGCAGCCAGAGCCCGGTGACCAACGGCGAACCTGACAGCCCTGTGGCCAGGGCCAGTGCCTTCAGCAGCGCAATTGCCAGAACGCTGCCCAGCATACCCGCCTGCAGGGCAACCGCATCATGTCGGGCTGGGGGTGCGGTCTGGCGCATGGCGAAAGGCGGCTATGCAGTGGGTGCAGCGCTACTGTGCCGCAGGCGATATCCACGCCGTGTGTTTTTCCGGCATTCACCTGGGCCAGCAACGGGTTCAATCGTCTTCGGCGGATTCGTCGCCCGACACGGCATCGTCATCATCATCGTTGACGGGGGGCTCCACGGGATCCAGCAGGGTGTAGTTGTCGCGGCGGGGATCGGCTACCGCCGTCGCCACGTAATACGCTTCCAGGTCGGGTGTCTGCGTCTGCGCCAGCAGGTCTGCGGCGGTCATGCGCTTGCCCAGCAGCCAGGCGCCCGCCGCGGAAGGGTCCAGGAACACGGGGCCGTCAGGCGAAAGCGGGGCAGGAATGTGGGTATCGGCGTGGGTGAGCAGGGTGAATGCATCGCGGGGTTCATCGCTGTCGGCGTCGCGCCAGCGCTCCCACAGGCCGGCGGCCAGCAATGCCAGGCCATCGGCGCGCTGCACGTACATCGGCCAGGGGCGCCGGCGCTGTCGGTCCCATTTGAAATACCCCGTCAGGGGGACGATGCAGTGGCGATGCTTCCAGGCATCGCCGAACAAACGGCTGCGCGCGGCGCGGTCCACGCGCGCGGTGACCGTGGTGTAGGGCGTGTTGGGTTCCTGCGACCAGCGCGGCACCAGGCCCCAGTGCATGGGGGCCACCCACGCGGGATCATCGCTGTCCGCCGCCCAGACACAGGCCTGCGCATCCTTGCCGATGTTGAAGTGGGAAGGTGCAGCGGCGAATGCCTCCGCCACCTCAGCCGGCAGGCCGGGTGCGAAGGCATCTGCCGCAGCAAAGGCCTGGACGAAGCGTCGCATGGGGTCCCTCGGATAGGGTTGGCTGCCGCGCATGCCCGACGTCGCGCGACACCGGTGCCATCAGAGCTGGGCAGTCGCCTCTACCGCGCCGGCCCAGGCCTGCCCGTCGGCCAGGCGCGAATTGCTGACGGCCTGGTGGCAGCCGCAGGCTTCGCAGCGGAACAGCGTGCCGCCGGGCAGATGCAGCAGGTTGTGGTCGGCCGAGGTGGTGGTGGTCGCGCAGTGGCGACAGCTGATGGTCAGCGCGGTGATCCGCTCGATGCCGCCGGACAGGTTGAAGATGGCGTCGAAGGCGAGGATCGAGAAGCGACCGGTGTCCGGCATGGGGAAGCTCGGCGAGTGGAGGAGATTACATCGTCCGGTTCGGGCCGTGATGGCTTCGTCTGTGGCGTGCGGTGCTGCCGTCAACGCATGCGCGTAGAAACACAGACGCCCCTCGGTGAGGGGCGTCTGCGCAGGTTCCAGCGGGTGGCGACTCAGTGTGCGGTGAAGGGCGACGCCTTGCGGCGGCGGTCCACCATCACCGATACGCACCACAGCAGCAGGCCGCCGATGGCGGTCGCCGCGCCCACGTAACCGGTGGTGGCCGGGCTGAAGCCGGCGCTGATGGCCATGCCGCCCAGCCACGGGCCCAGTGCATTGGCCGTATTGAAGGCAGCGTGGTTGGACGCGGCGGCCAGGGTCTGCGCTTCGCCGGCCACGTCCATCAGGCGGGTCTGCAGCACGGCCGCCAGCGCGCCCATGGTGCCCACCGTCACGATCATCGGGCCGATGGTCCACACCGACTGCGCCGCCAACGGGTACAGCAGCAGCATCACGATCGACCAGGCCAGTACCACGGCGGCGGCCTTGAAGTGGAACTTGTCCACCAGCCAGCCGCCGGCAATATTGCCGATGATCGCGCCGACGCCGAACACGCCAACCGCCAGCGGCATCCACGATTCGGCCACGCCGGTCACCTGCACCAGCGTGGGGGCCAGATAGGTGAACACACAGAACATGCCGGCAAAGCCGACCGCGCCGATCGCCAGCGCCAGCCACACCTGGGTGGTGTTGAACGCACGCAGCTCGCGCATCGGCGAGGTACGCACCTCGTCCGGGTCGGGCAGCAGGAAGCGGGCGATCATCACCACGGTGGCAATGGCCAGCAGGCTGACCAGGGCGAAGGCGGTGCGCCAGCTCACCTGCTGGCCCAGCCAGGTGGTGAGCGGGTTGCCGATCAGGATGGCAATCGACAGGCCCAGCAGCACCCGCGACATGGCCTGGCCGCGCTGGCCGGCCGGGCTGATCGCTGCGGCCACCAGCATGGCTACGCCGAAGTAGGCGCCGTGCGGCAGGCCGGCGACGAAGCGGGCGACCAGCATGGTGGCGTAGTTGGGCGCCAGGGCGCTGGCCAGGTTGCCCACGGCGTAGAAGCCCATCAGCGCCAGCAGCAGCTTGCGCCGCGGGAAGCTGGCGCCGACGAAGGCCAGGATCGGGGCGCCGACCACCACGCCGATGGCGTAGGCACTGATCAGGTGGCCCACCTGGGTTTCGCTGATGGACAGGCCGCGGCTGATTTCCAGCATCAGGCCCATGCTGGCGAATTCACTGGTGCCGATGGCGAAGCCGCCCAGCGACAGGGCGATGATGATCAGGGTGCGCTGGCGGGGCGTGAGCCGTGCGGCCAGAGAGGAATTGGGGCTCATGCGGGGGCGCGATGGGGCAGGGGAACGGGCCATTGTACTGCTGCACTGCAGCAGGCGGCAGCGGCGTTCAGGAAAATCAGTGTTCGGCCGGTGGCGCGCCTAGACGGCCGTCGGCCCCAGCTGCGCCCGTGCGGCGCGGTACTTCCCGCGCAGGCGCTCGGCGGTGGCCGCATCCAGGGCCGAGAGCCGGGTTTCATCGGCATTGTCGGCGATATCGGCCAGCTTCACTTTCAGTGCCAGCGGGTTGGCCGCGATGCCTGCATAGTAATGAGCGGTGTCGGCGCTGTGGTTGCGGCTCAGCAGCTGCACCGCGTGCTGGATCGCCGGCGGGAAGTCCTGCACCTGGGCGGCGACCCCCGGGCAGTCCTCCAGCACGTCGTGCAGCCAGGCCACCACTTCGGCGTCGTCATCGCCGCGTACCCGTGCCGCGACGCGGGCCACATGCCCGATGTAGGGCGCGCCGGCCTTGTCGATCTGCCCGGCGTGGGCGTCGGCAGCCAGTGCGCGGGCGCGTGCAATCCAATCCATGGTGGTCTCCGAAGCGCAGGCGTGTATTGTCAGGGGTGGCACCCGCGCGTTGCCAGCCCTGATCGGGGCGACGCACGGGCCCGTCGTGGGAACGACATGTGAACGCCGTCACGGAGTGAAGCAATGCAGCAGTACACACACCAACTTGAACTACGCGGGCGCTACCGACTGGTAGCGGTGACCCACGCGCCGGTGTACGCTCCCGGCGATGTGATCGGGCATGCGGTCATCGCCGATGACGGGGAACGTCTGTCCGATCTGATGTCGCTGGCCGAGGCGCGGCAATACCTGGAAGGGCTGCTGCGGGAAGAGGGCATCGAGCCCGGGCTGGAGGATGAAAACCACCTGCGGAAGAAGGCGTCACGCTGGCGCCGCCGCTAGTTCGTCGCGCCCTTGGGCGCATCATGGAGGATTCGGGTGTTGCCCAGTAAGAAGTATCTGCTCATCGCCATCGCCACCCTGGCGACCCTGGTGCTCGGGTTTGCGCTGTCCGGTTATCTGACCCTGCTGTTGCTCGGCCTGGATACCAAGCTCTTCACCTGGAACACCTACTACCAGTATTTCAATGCCCTGGACCAGCCGCAGGTCGCCCCGTTCGTGGGCAAGATCAAGTGGGCCGGCTACCTGGGCTTCGGCGTGCCGCTGCTGCTGTTGGCGGTGATCGCACTGGTGGCGCTGCTGAAGAAGGACAAGCGCTCGCTGCATGGCGATGCCCGCTTTGCCACCAGCGCCGACCTGGCCAAGCACGGCATGTTCAAGAAGACCGGGCAGAGCATCGTGGTGGGCAGCCACGGCGGCAAGCTGGTGCGCCTGGACGGCCAGCAGTTCGTGATCCTGGCCGCACCCACCCGTTCGGGCAAGGGCGTGGGCGTGGTCATTCCGAACCTGCTGGAATACGGCGAATCGCTGGTGGTGCTGGACATCAAGCAGGAAAACTTCGACCTGACCAGTGGCTGGCGCGCCAGCCAGGGCCAGGAAATCTACCTGTTCAATCCCTTCGCCGAAGACCGCCGCACGCACCGCTGGAACCCGCTCAGCTATGTGTCCGACGATCCGGCTTTCCGTGTCTCGGACCTGATGAGCATCGCCGCCATGCTGTACCCCGATGGCGCCGAGGACCAGAAGTTCTGGGTCAGCCAGGCCCGCAATGCTTTCATCGCCTTCACCCTGTACCTGTTCGAGAACTGGGACGACGAGCGCGCCAGCGGCTTCCCCGGCGGCATGGGCACGCCCACGCTGGGGGCGGTCTACCGCCTGTCCTCCGGTGACGGCACCGATCTGAAGAAGTTCCTGAAGAGCCTGTCCGAGCGGCCGTTCCTGAGCAGCAACGCGCGCTCGGCGTTCGCCAACATGCTGTCCCAGGCCGATGAGACCTTCGCCTCGATCCTGGGCACCTTCAAGGAGCCGCTGAACGCCTGGATCAACCCGGTGCTGGACAAGGCCACCAGCACCAACGACTTCCTGCTCACCGACGTGCGCAAGAAGAAGATGACCATCTATATCGGCATCCAGCCCAACAAGCTGGCCGAGAGCCGCCTGATCATCAACCTGTTCTTCAGCCAGCTGATCAACCTCAACACCAAGGAACTGCCCAAGTCCAACCCGGACCTGAAGTACCAGTGCCTGCTGCTGATGGACGAATTCACATCTATCGGCAAGGTGGACATCATCGCCTCGGCGGTGTCCTACATGGCCGGCTACAACGTGCGCCTGCTGCCCATCATCCAGAGCATGTCCCAGCTCGATGCCACCTATGGCCGGGAAACCTCGCGCACCATCATCACCAACCACGCGCTGCAGATCCTGTACGCGCCGCGCGAACAGCAGGACGCGAACGACTACTCGGACATGCTGGGCTACACCACCATCCGCAAGAAGAACGTGACCCATGCCCGTGAGAAGACCCACAGCTACAGCGAAGAGCGGCGCGCGCTGATGCTCCCGCAGGAACTGAAGGCGATGGGTCCGGACCAGGAGGTGTTCCTGTACGAGGGCATTCCGCATCCGGTGAAGTGCGACAAGATCCGCTATTACAAGGATCGCTATTTCACGTCGCGTCTACTTCCGAAAGTTGACGCGCCGGTGCTCGATATTTGAATTGTCGAGTGCTGAATGTGACGCATGCACGAATTCATGGATGTGAATTCGTGAAGTGCGTCAAAAAAACACCATACGTTGATGGAATTCAGACTTGTCTGACATGGAATTGACGTGCGGTTGTGCGACTCTATGCACGGCTTGGGAATCCTCGTGATTCAGCTTGCTTTCAGAGTGGCCAGGAGTTTCAGCCATTGGAACAGGGATGGTTCCGACGTTGGTGAGGGCGCATGAGCGCGGCTTGGAAAAGCCGTGGTCTGCGACCTGGTTGGCAGCTTTTGGGCTGCAGGGGAACCGTGACAGTTGTGCCCTGTTAAGTGCGCTTACTGTGACGTTTCTGGCGTGCGCCATGCAGCGCCGGACGACCAGGGGACCAGCATCGGGACTGCTTTTTCGTACGTCAAAGTGAAGCCCGTATGAATCAGGCGTTTATCGTGAAAATGTCCATCGCCGCAGCCGCGGCGTTGATGGTGGCCGGTTGCGCCACCAAGCCCGCACCCGATTTCGGCGGACGCTGGAAGCCGGTGAACCGGTTTGCCACGGCCCCGACCGAAATCCCGCTCTATACCAGCTACGTGTACCAGGCGTCGCCGATGGACGGCACGCTGAAGGCGATGCTTGAGCGTTGGGCCAAGGATTCCGGCCGCACCCTGGATTATCGCCTCAGCTCGGATTTCACCCTGTATGGCGCGGTGTCGGACATCGACACCACCAACGCACAGCAGGCCGTGATCGACCTCACGGCAGCCTATGCGGCACAAGGGGTTTCCGTCTCCATCGTGGGCAACCAGATTGTCGTGCAGAACGCCGGATCGACGCCCACTGCGGCGGTCCCGGCGGCTGACGCCAACGGCGGTAGCTGAGCCCCACCGAAATCATCGAACGTGCCGCACCCCGCGCCCGCCGCAGGGGCGTCATGCCCATTGATGTTTCAGCAGTACGGAAGAATCCATGTTCCGCAAGAAGGATGCAGGCAACAGCCAGAAGGTCGAGCAGTCGGTCGCCAAGGCGGTCAGCTACGAGATCACCGTGGCCGACATGGCACGACGCAGCGAGCGCCGCGCCTGGTGGGTGGCCACCGGGTCGTTGCTGATGTCGCTGGCGCTGGCGGGCGGCTACTACTACATGCTGCCGCTGAAAGAGAAGGTGCCGTTCCTGGTGATGGCCGATGCCTACACCGGTACGGCCACGGTGGCGCGGCTGACCGGCAATTTCGAAGGCCAGTCGATCACCGCCAGCGATGCGATCAACCGCAGCAACGTCGCCCAGTACGTGATGGCGCGTGAATCCTACGATTTCGCGGTGATGGGCCTGCGCGACTGGGCCCTGGTGCATGTCATGTCCGATACGCGCACCAGCTCGGCCATCCGCGCCTTCTATTCGCAGAACAATCCGCAGAGCCCTGTCGTGCTGTACGGCAAGGATCGGGCGATCCGGGTGAAGATTCTCAGCATCACCCCGCTGGAAGCACAGGTGAATGGTGGTTTCCGCGGTGCCTCGGTGCGCATCCAGCGCAGCGTGTACGACAAGAACAAGGCCACCACCTCGTACCTGGACAACCAGCTCATCACGCTGCGGTTCCGCTACGACAGCAACCTGGCCTTGAACGAGCAGCAGCGCATCCTCAACCCGCTGGGCATGCAGGTGTTCGAGTACCGTCGCGACAACGACTACTCGCGCGGCGTACCGGGTCCGGACGAGGCGCAGTTGCAGCAGCAGGCGGAACAGCAGGCGCTGCAGGCACAGCAGGGGGTCTACGACCCGAACAATCCTGCTGCGGCCACCATGATCGACCCGGCCACCGGCCAGCCGCTGGCGGTGCCGGGCGATGTGCAGGTCACCCCGCCCATGCCGGGGCAGCAACCCATGCCGGGGCAGCCGATGCCCGGCCAGCCCGTGCAGCAGGGGCAGCCGATGCAGCAAGGCCAACCGATGCAGGGCCAACCCATGCCCGGGCAGACCCTGCCCGGCCAGCCGGCCATGAGGCCGGCGCAGAACCAATCCACCGGAAATGCTGATGGAGCAAGCAACCGATGAGTAGTCGAAAAGTCAGGGGGAGCGCATTGGCGCTGCTGTCGTTGCTGTCGCTGGTGTTCTCCACCGGCGCCATGGCACAGGCAGTGGACCATTACGAGTATGAAAAGGATCGCATCTATCCGGTTCGCACCGGCCTGGGCCTTACCACCCAGATCGAGTTGAGCCCGAACGAGAAGATCCTCGACTACAGCACCGGTTTCAGCAACGGCTGGGAGCTGACCCGTCGCGAGAACGTGTTCTACATCAAGCCGAAGAATGTGGACGTGGACACCAACATGATGGTGCGCACCGAAACCCATTCCTACATCTTCGAACTGAAGGTGGTGGCCACCGACTGGCGGCAGCTGGAACAGGCCCGCCGCGCCGGCGTGCAGTACAAGATCGCCTTCTCCTACCCGAACGACACCGTGTTCGGCGTGGCCCAGCAGGCGGTGGAAGAAGAAGCGCAGCCGCTGCTGAGCAGCGAACTGGCCAAGGATCGCCAGTACAACTTCAACTACTCCTATTCGACCAGCAAGGCGAAGAAGATGGGGTGGCTGATCCCCGTCAATGCCTATGACGATGGCCGTTTCACGTACCTGAAACTGCCCAACTCGCCCGAATACAAGACCGGCATTTTCCCGGCCGTGTTCGGTCGTGAGAAAGAGTACGGCGAGGACTTCGTGGTCAACACCACGGTCGAGGGCAACACCCTGATCGTCCACGGCACCTACCCGTACCTGGTCATCCGCCACGGCGAGTACGTCGTTGGCCTGCGAAGGAACGTGAAGAAATGAGCCAGCAGAACACCCCCGGCAACGATCCGAACAACGCCCGCGACGACGGGCAGTCGCCTTATGGCGGCCAGGGCCAAGGGCCGGCCGAGTCGACCTCCAATCCTTACTTCGGCACGCAGCAGACCGAATCCGCGCCGAACCTGGATGCGGCGGCCCCGCAGCTGCGCTCGGCCGAAGAGCAGCGGCTGAACCGCAAGGCGCTGATGTTCCTTGGCGGCATCGTGGTGCTGCTGGTGGCCATGGGCTTCCTGCTGTTCCGCAAGGGCCAGGACGACAAGAACGCAGCGCCGTCCAACCGCCAGGAGGCCCGGGTATCCACGCCGGACCTGCCGACCGTTGCGCCTGCGCCGAGTGCAGCGGCGCCCGTCGCGCCGGCCGATCCGATCCCGATGCTGCCGCCGCCGCCGCAGCAGGACATTCCGATGGTCAGCCTGCAGGACTCTGACCGTGCGCGCATGCGCCAGTCGTCCGAGCCGCAGGGTCCGTCGCTGCTGGACCGCCGTATTGGCAGCAGCAGCGGCTTCGGCGCCGGCGATGGCAACGCCAAGCCGCAAGGGCAGGGCACTGACTACAGCCAGGCGATGATTGCGGCCATGCAGGCCGCCAATCCGCAGGCCCAGCAGCAGCAGAAGGTGCGCCGCGGCCCGGATGTGGAGGACGTGTCCAACGCCAGCTTCATCCAGAGTCCGGATGCCCTGCTGGTACGCGGTACCTACCTGCGCTGCGTGTTGGAAACCCGCATCATCACCGACATTGCCGGCTACACTTCGTGCCTGCTGACCGAACCGGTCTACTCGATCAACGGCCGCAATCTGTTGCTGCCGAAGGGTTCGAAGATCTATGGCTCCTACGGTGGCGGCCCCAACGGCAAGCGCGTGGAAGTCATCTGGGATCGCGTGACCACGCCGAACGGTATCGACGTGGCCATGTCCAGCCCGGGTATCGATGGGCTGGGCGGTGCGGGCCATCCTGGCCAGTACAGCGCGCACTGGGGCAGCCGCATTGCGTCGGCGCTGATGATCAGCCTGATCGCCGATGCGTTCAAATACGCCGCAGCCGAGCACGGCCCGGAGTCGACCACCGTGGCCAGCAACGGGTTCGCCGTGCAGTCGCCGTATGAAAGCGCGACCGCCCGCACCATGGAGCGCTTGGCCAACGAAGCACTCAGCGAAGGTCGTCGCCCGCCGACGGTCACCATCAACCAGGGCACCATCGTGAACGTCTACGTCGCAAAGGACGTCGACTTCACCAACGTGCTCCACCCGCGCCGGTAATTCATAGAACGATCATGGACGCCGAAGTGTCTCCCATCGCCCTTGTTTCCAGCGAATTCCTGCGCTATCAGTACGAAGTGCTGGGCATCGCGGAGTACATGAGCTCGCCCGACGTGACGGAAATCTGCATCAACCGTCCGGGCGAGCTGTACCTGGAAACCCGGGCCGGGTGGCAGCGCGTGGACGTGCCGGGCCTGACCTTCGAGCGGGCCCGGCAGTTCTGCACCGCGGTGGTGAACGAGAGCAACACCGGCCAGCGCATCACCGATGCCGATCCGGTGGTGTCGCTCACGTTCCCCACCGGGCAGCGTGCGCAGTTCGTGATCCCGCCTGCGTGCGATGCCGGCAAGGTGTCCATCACCATCCGTCTGCCGTCCAAGCACACCAAGTCGCTTACCCAGTATCACGAAGACGGGTTCTTCAACCAGATACTGGAACAGGACGGCAGCCTGAGCGAGCAGGACCGCGAGCTGCTGGAACTGCGGCATTCGCGCGAATACGCCGAGTTCTTCCGGCGTGCGGTGATGTATCGCAAGAACATCGTGGTGTCCGGCGCCACCGGTAGCGGCAAGACCACCTTCATGAAGGCGCTGGTCAACCACATTCCGGACAACGAGCGCCTGGTCACCATCGAGGATGCCCGCGAGCTGTTCCTGACCCAGCCCAACGTGGTGCACCTGCTGTACTCCAAGGGCGGGCAGAGCACCAGCAACGTCACTGCCAAGAGCTGCATGGAAGCCTGCCTGCGCATGAAGCCCGAGCGCATCATCCTGGCCGAGCTGCGCGGCGACGAAGCGTTCTACTTCATCCGTAACTGTGCATCGGGTCACCCCGGTTCGATCACCAGCTGCCATGCTGGCAGCCCGGAGCAGACCTGGGACCAGTTGGCGCTGATGGTGAAGGCCTCCAATGAAGGCTCGGGCCTGGAATTCGATGTCATCAAGCGCTTGCTGATGATGACCATCGACATCGTGGTTCATATCAAGGCGCATGCCGGTGCGCGTTACATCACCGGCATCGATTTCAATCCTGGGCGTGCCCAGGGGCAGGAGGGCTGAACGATGTTGCCAGGCCTGGAAATGATGGCATGCCCGGAAATGGCTGTGTCCATGGACGTCATGCAGCACGTGATCAATGTGGAGTCCTCGCGCAATCCCTTCGCCATTGGCGTGGTGGGCGGTGCGCTGGTGCGCCAGCCCAAGGCGCTGGATGAAGCGCTGGCCACGGTGCGCATGCTGGAAGAGAAGGGCTACAACTTCTCGGTCGGCCTGGCCCAGGTGAACCGCTACAACCTGGCCAAGTACGGCCTGGACTCATACGAAAAAGCCTTCCAGCAGTGCGCCAACCTGCAGGCGGGCTCGCGCATTCTGGCCGAATGCTACAAGCGTTCCGGACAGGACTGGGGCAAGTCGTTCAGCTGCTACTACTCGGGCAATTTCACCACCGGCTTCCGCCATGGCTACGTGCAGAAGATCTACGATTCGATGCGCCGTGGGCAGCAGGTGGCGAGTAATGGCGCAGTGCCGATCGATGTGGTCAGCCGTGGCGAGCGTCGTACGGTAAAGGTTGAACACCATCCGCAGACGCTGTCGCCGGTGCAGTCGCGCATCGTCGCCCAGGCCGACGCGCCGGTGTATGTGCCGTCCAATGATCCGGCCCGTGCCTACACGGTCTATCCGTCGGCGGGCGCCATGGCGCGCAGCAGTGCCTTGAACCTGGCCGACCAGGCGCTATCGCGCGTGGTGCTGGGTTCGGTCGACCGCATGATGCAGCCGCAGGCCCAGCCCCAGGCCATGCCGCAGCAGTTGCCGCAGGCTGGTGCCGACCAGGCCATGCCGCAGCAGCTGCCCGGCGTGGCAGCGGGCAACGGGCAGCCGGTCATGCTGCGCCCGTGGAGCGAGCGCAACCAGCCGGTGGCCGCACCAGAAAACGCATACAACGTGCCTGCGCAGGGAGCGCCGGTGCAACAGATTCCCGCAGGGGATGCGGCCTTCGTGTTCTGACGAAGTCGTGGTACGGCCAGACCCCCGGCTGGCCGATTCAGTTGTGTTAGTCCATCAACAAGGAAATCAATCCATGAAGCGATTCAATCTCGATCTGGCCCAGGCCCAGCGCACGCTGAAGACCATGCTGATGGCCGTTGCCTTTGTCGGCCTGGTGTTTGCCCCGCAGGCCATCGCCAGCGGCACCGACTTCGGCGGCACCGATGAAAAGGTCTGCGGCTTCTTCAACAACATCAATGGTCTGCTGAACATTGCCTCGATCGCCGTGGTCACCATCGCGGTCATCTTTGCTGGCTACCAGATTGCCTTCGCCCACAAGCGCATTGCCGACGTGGCCCCGATCCTGATCGGTGGCGTGCTGATCGGCGCTGCCGGCCAGATCGCCCGCATGCTGCTGGGTGAAGGCAGCGACGGCAACTGCTCGGGCAGCTCGGCCGCCATCATCAACAACGTGCTGCAGTACTACAGTGCATAAGAACGTGCTGTTCCGCGGCTGCACGCGCCCGGCGATGTTCCTGGGCGTTCCCTACCTGCCATTTTTCATGGTGGCAGGTGGGTTGCTGCTGCTGAGTGTGTACACGAACTTCTGGTTCCTGCTCACCATTCCTGTCGCCATTTTCATCATGCGACAGATGGCCAAGCGCGACGAGCTGATCTTCCGTCTGCTGGGGCTCCGCCTGCTGTTCAAGTTCAAGGCGCGCAACCTGCAGGACCACGATGGAATGTGGGTGTTCAGCCCGAACCACTACCGCAAGAAACCCGCCCGCATGGATTGACGGGCAACGGCCGGGCAGGTGTACGCACCTGTCCGGCCACCTCGTAGTTTCCCGGCTTACCTTTTGGAAGCAGTCGCATGTTCTCTCCAGATACCTCCATCAGCGAATTCATTCCCCTGTCGTCGCATGTGGCGCCGAACGTGGTCAAGACCACGGGCGGTGACTATCTGTTGACCTGGTACCTGGAAGGGCTGCCCTTCGTCGGCCGCGAAGAGTGGGAACTGGAGCACCGCCACAACACCTTTAACCGCCTGCTGCAAACCCTGCGTGCGCCGGACTTCGTCAACGTCGCCTTCTGGGTGCACGACATCCGCCGGCGCCGCACGCTGAAGGGCAAGAGCCACTACGGGCAGCGCTTCAACCAGGACGTGGCTGACCAGTACATGGGCATGCTGTCTTCGCAGCGCATCATGCAGAACGAGCTGTACCTGACCATGATCTATCGACCGGTCGTGGCCGGTAAGCGTTTCGTGGAAAAGTCGGCCAGCATCGAAAAGCTGCAGGGCGAGCAGGACCAGGCCGTTGAAAAGCTGCTGGAGTTGGCCGGCAACGTCGAAGCGGTGATCCGCGATTACGCGCCGTACCGCCTGGGCATGTATGAAGCCAAGAATGGCGTGGTGTTTTCCGAAACGCTGGAGCTGTTCGGCTACCTGATCAACCGCGTGGACGAGCCGGTGCCGGTGCTGCCCGCGCCGGTGAAGGACTATCTGCCGATCAGCCGCCACATGTTCTCGGCCAAGACCGGTGACTACGTCATCAACACGCCCAATGGTGCCAATCACTTCGGCGCCATCCTGAACATCAAGGAGTATGCCGAGGGAACCTACCCGGGCATTCTCAATGGTCTGAAGTACCTGGACTACGAGTACGTCATAACCCATTCCTTCAGCCCGATGGGCCGCCAGGACGCACTGAAGGTGCTTGATCGCACCAAGGGCATGATGATCTCCTCCGGCGACAAGGCAGTCAGCCAGATTGCCGAGCTCGACTACGCCATGGACCAGTTGTCCTCGGGCAACTTCGTGCTGGGTGAATACCACTTCATCATGGCGGTCTACGGCGACAGCCAGGCCAAGCTCTCGCAGAACGTGGCGACCACGCGCGCCGAGCTGTCCAATGCCGGCTTCGTGTCGACCAAGGAAGACCTGGCCATCACCTCCTCGTTCTACTCGCAGCTGCCGGGCAACTGGCGCTATCGCACGCGTCTGGCCAACGTCAGCTCGCTGAACTTCCTGGGCCTGTCGCCGCTGCACAATTTCGCCACCGGCAAGCAGCACAACAACCCCTGGGGTGACTGCGTCACCACGCTGCAGACCACCAACGGCCAGCCGTACTACTTCAACTTCCACGCCACGCACCCCTCCGAGAATTCGCTGGGTGAAAAGGCCATCGCCAACACCATGGTGATCGGTAAGTCCGGTACCGGTAAGACCGCGCTGATCAATTTCCTGCTCAGCCAGGTGCAGAAGTACGACCCGTCGCCCACCATCTTCTTCTTCGACAAGGACCGCGGCGCCGAGATCTTCGTGCGTGCCTGTGGCGGCAACTACCTGGCCCTGGAGAACGGCGCACCGACCGGCTTCAATCCGTTCCAGTGCGAGAACAGCGAAGCCAACGTGCAGTTCCTGGCCGATCTGATCAAGGTGCTGGCCGGCAAGCGCGAATACAGTGCCCGCGAAGAGGAAGACATCTACCGCGCGGTGGAAAGCATGCTGGACACGCCCATGCACCTGCGCAGCATGACCAACTTCCAGAAGAGCCTGCCCAACATGGGCGACGACGGTCTGTACGCGCGCATGCGCCGCTGGACCTCGGGCAACTCGCTGGGCTGGGTGTTCGACAACCCCGTTGATACCGTGGACCTGAGCAAGGCCAACATCATTGGCTTTGACTACACCGACATCATCGACAACCCCGAAGTGCGCGTGCCGGTCATCAACTACCTGCTGCACCGCCTGGAATCGCTGATCGACGGTCGTCCGCTGATCTACGTGATGGACGAATTCTGGAAGATCCTGGACGGCGAGGGTGGCCTGAAGGAGTTCGCCAAGAACAAGCAGAAGACCATCCGTAAGCAGAATGGTCTGGGCATCTTCGCCACGCAGAGCCCGGAAGACGCTCTGAAGAGCGACATCTCCGCTGCCCTGATCGAACAGACCGCCACGCTGATCCTCCTGCCGAACCCGAACGCCAGCAAGAGCGACTACATGGATGGGCTGAAGTTGACCGAGGCCGAGTTCAAGGTGGTGACTGCGCTGGACGAACGCTCGCGCTGCTTCCTGGTCAAGCAGGGCCACGCCTCCAGCGTGTGCCAGCTCAACCTGCGCGGCATGGACGACATCCTGTCGGTCATTTCGGCATCGACCGACAACATCGAAGTCATGCACCGGGTGCTGCAGACCGCGGCGGTGCGCGCCCGCGTGACCGTGGACGAACTGACCCCGGACCAGTGGCTGGACGCGTTCTACAAGAATCGAAAGGGCTCGGGCAAGCGAGCCGACAAGGACCAGGAGGAGGCGGCATGAAAACCATCACCGAACTGCAAAAGGAAACTGCCATGGGCATTGAAACCCGAAAGAGCGCGCCGCGTCGTCGGCGCTTGGCGCCGCTGTTCGCGGCCATGTTGACCCTGGGCATGAGCTTCAGCACCGGTACGCAGCAGGCGCAGGCCATGACCGTGTATGACCCGGCCAACTGGATCATGAACTTCCTGCAGGAATACAAGTCTGCCGGCGAGTACGTGACCGAAGCCGGGCGCTGGAGCGAGACGGCCGGGCAGTACATGAAGACCATCGAGAACTGGATCTCCAAGCTGCAGAACATGCAGCAGATCATTGCGTCTCCGCTGATGCCGCCCACCCCGACGCTTACCCGCATTCCGGATTACTGGAACGTTGCCGAGAAATGTGGCGGTGGCTCGATGGTCAGTCAGGAAGGCCTGATGTCGCTGCTGGGTGTCAGCCCGGGCGGTGATATCGGTGCGCAGCAGCGCTCGATCTGCGCCTACATCCAGGTGCTGGAGAACCGCAAGTACAACGAGACCGTGGACGTGGTGACCAAGTCGCTGCCGGCCATGGAGCAGATGCTGGGCACGCTGCGCAAGATCCGCAACGCGTTCCGCAATGAGGCTGCCATCCAGGAAGACATTTCCAACAATTCGGCCAGCCAGCTGGCGTTGGACAAGTCGTTCAAGGAGTGGGAGACCGCGATGAAGGTCTACGACCAGCAGATCGCGGCCCTGCAGGGGCGCCAGCGCAACCTGACTGAGCGCGCATTGAAGGGCGAGAGCAACCCGCTTGGCACCGTGATCAAGGCTGCCGCGCTGAAAACCGCGCTCTCCAAGTGAACCACGTGCGTAACGCACTCCAGCAGGGCCCCAACGCGGGGCGGGTGATGTGATGAGTCAGGGAATGATGCAGGGCATGGTGATCGGGGATCTGCTGCACGGAACGCTGTTCGCCTCAGTGGGCGACTTCGTGTTCTTCAAGCTGATCCTGGAGTACCTGCGAGAGGAAATCGCGAACTTCGGCGAAGGCGTGCTCGGTCGCATGATGACCTGGGTGGGCTCGATCGCGCTGGTGCTGATGACGCTGTGGGTGCTGATCCAGGGCTTCCGCATCGTGACCGGGCGCAGCCGCGATTCGATGGCGGCGTTGGCCACCAACATGGCGCGCGCGGCGCTCATCGTGACGGTGGCCACGTCCATGGCGATGTTCGGCAAGGATCTGCAGTCCTTCCTGACCCAGGACGTCCAGGACGAGATCACCTACGTGGTCACCGGCAAGGATGACACGGCCGAAGAACTGATCGACCGCAACCTGGGCTACATGCAGTTGGCGCTAACGTCGGTGAGCGTGCTCGACGTGGCCGGCGACGTCACCCTGGACAGCGCGAAGACGCGTGCGATGTGGTTCATCGGCCTGGGCACGGGCGGCCCTGCGGTCACTGCCGGCGCCATGCTGCTGCTTTACCAGGTCGCGATGGCCATGTTCATCGGCTTCGGTCCACTGTTCATTCTGTGTCTGTTGTTCGAGCAGACCAAATCCTTGTTCCAACGCTGGTTGTTCTATGGCATCGGCACCATGTTCTCGATGGCGGTGCTGGCCGCCATGACAGGCATCGCCATGGAGATGGTCGCCCGCGTTGCCGCCTCGTTCTGGGGCGCTGCCGCACTGGGCGCGCTGCTGAGCACGAATCTGACCGAAGGCATGAGCAGCATGGCGCTGCAGCAGGGCGGCATGGGCCTGATCCTGACGACGCTGATTCTGACTGCACCCCCAATGGCTGCGATGTTCTTCCAGGGTACGCTGGGTACCTTCATGGCATATTCGCAGATAGGCGGAAGTCCTGGTGCGGCTTCGCCTGGCCCGCAGGGTCAGCCGCCGGGCTCGCATGGTGGTGGCGGTGGTGGTTTCACGCCGGCGATGCCGACGGCAACGCAGGCAACACCTGTCTCGCACGGCACACAGGGCACCAATCGTATTGCCGGTCAAGATACCTCGGGTATGGCAATTCCCCAGACTGGTAAGCGTGGTGCAGCATCTTCGGATTGAGAGGCGGAATAGTATGAGCTTGAAAGGTATGCAGGCCCTTTGCATGGGGCTCCTGATGGTTCTTGTTTCTGCATGGCCATTCCACGCTGTCGCTGAGGGAGGCTGTCCGCCTGGCATGTACCCCATCGGTGGCCAGGGGGTGCAGGGTTGCGCGCCTATCCCCGGCGCTGGTGGGGCGAACTCTCAACAGTTGCCCGCACCACCGCCGCGGCCAACTGGGCGATGGCATAAGACGTGGGGAGCCATGGCCATCGGGCGAGATGGAGATACAGGGGTATCTAAGGGAAAGGACTCAAAAAGAGAAGCCGAGAAGGTGGCACTTGCCCAGTGCGCGACCTGGGGGGCAGATGATTGCAAGGTCATGCTTGCCTACGAGAATCAATGCGCCGCGATTGCCACCCCCAAGGCATCCAACACCGGTTCATCGTTTGCAGGTGGTCCAACCGTGCAGAGCGCCTCCGAGACTGCAATGAAGTCCTGTACGAAAGAGGGGGGCTTGCAGTGCGAGATTGTTTATTCTGACTGCAGTGAGCCTCGATTCGAGAGTTTCTAATAAAGATGCTTGACGCAGCGGGCTGCGGGTCAAGTGGTGAACTTCATCAGGACTCTGGGAGCAAGAAGAGAAGCTGGGAGTGATGGTGTTATGATTTTTCGCTTTCTGCGTACCGGACTGTTGCCACTGCTTTATCTGACCGTCTTCATTGCTCACGCCGAGGGCGGGTGTCCTCCTGGCATGTATCTCATCGGCGGCCAAGGCGTTCAAGGCTGCGCCCCCATTCCGGGTGCTCAGGGCAATGGCGCGGGTTCCTCGGTTTCTGCACTAGCTCCTCCGCGTCCGACTGGCGAGTGGATCACGACCTGGGGGGCGCTCGCGGGCGCACTCGAAGGAAAGCAAGGCGGTGCGTCGGTTAGCGAGCTCACCGAGCGTGAAGCCCGGCGTAAGGCAGTTGAAGACTGTGAGAAGCGAGCTGGCGGGCGGTGTAAGGTCGAATTTGTCTATCACCAACAGTGCGTGGCAGCAGTAGTATCTGAGTTGGAATCAACCGGAACTATTTACGTCAGTGAAGCCACGGTAGAGGCGGCGACAGAATTGGCCTTGGGCGATTGTAGGAAAGCCGGCGGGAAGCAGTGCAGGTCGATTTATTCGGCGTGTACCGTTCCGTACTTCAAGAAGTACTAGTCGCAGTTCGTAGTCCGGCCACCTTCTGCTGTTTTTCACTGAGACGATTGGGTGCCTTGTCCGGCCGTAGGCTGCATGTTTCATGGGATTTTCGACAACGCAGACGATCCATCCCAGTTGGGATTGACGTGGGGTCCAATCAATCAGGTGGCCATGAACCTTCGTTTTCTCGTTGCCGTGCTGTTGGTCGGTACTGGGGTCTGCGGCACAACTGCTTATGCCGAGGGAGGGTGTCCGCCGGGTTTCTATCCGATCGGGGGGCAAGGCGTGCAGGGATGTGCTCCCATCCCGGGCGCCGTTGGTGAACAGAACGGTTCCAGTATCCCGACACCTCCTCGGCCAACCGGGCGATGGCACGATGCATGGGGCGCGATTGCCCATTCCAAGTCGACGTCAGTAGTGGGAACTGCGAGCGCTGAGACTTCCCGCCGTTCTGCCGAGCGCACCGCGCTGGAGAAGTGCGCGGTTGAGGGGGCCAAAGACTGCACGGTGGTCATGGCGTACACGAACCAGTGCTTTGCCTGGGTCATCCCCAACGTTGGTGGGCCGGGGGCACAATCAGGTATGGCAAGGGCAGCGACGATGGAGTTGGCCAATGAGCTCGCCCAGAAGGAATGCAAGGACGGTGCTGGTGATGCCTGCAAGCCTTTCTACTCAGACTGTGCCGAACCCACGTTTGAGCGCTTCTGACTGGAATGGGGGCAGGTGTGGTTGCCTATCCAGGGTACATGTACATGGCAGGCGTGTGCTGCGCGCAGGAAGGGAGTTCGCATGATGTTCCATTCACGCACCAGCTACTTCGCGTGGCTGATCAAGCCAGCCACAGTGGTGCTGGCGCTGGTGTTGGCGTGGCCAGTCTTTGCTGAAGGCGGCTGCCCCTCGGGCTACTACCCGATCGGCGGCCAAGGTGTGCAAGGCTGTGCTCCAATTCCCGGCAGTCAGTCCGGTGGATCGCCGGCCCAAGGTGGCGTGGTCGCGCCGCCCAGACCGTCGGGTGAGTGGTTGACAACTTGGGGGGCAGTTGCGCAGTCGCCTACGTCCGATCTTGTAGGGACGGCGGCGAACAAGCCGAGTGAGCGTGCTGCGGAGTCTGAGGCCCTGCGCATTTGCGCATCCGAAGGCGCGAAAGACTGTAAGACGTCGCTGACCTATTACAACCAGTGCGTGGCATTCTCCGTGCCGAATTCTGGCAAAGGCAGGGGCTCGGTCAATACGGCCGTAGACCTGCCCACCGCCAAGAAGGATGCGCTGGACAGTTGCAGTGACACGGGTGGTGGGCGCTGCGTTATCTCCCACACTGAATGTTCGGAGCCAGTGTTCAGGGAGTTCTAGTGCTCACGTGCCCACGTTCTTTCTGGGTGGTGTCACGTCCGCGCTATCGCGGAATCGGGATAGGCGAGATGGTGATTTCGCTTGCGCTTTGGGATGTGTGCTGCTGATGAGCGGCCTATGGATCTCTTCAACGGCCGTGGAGATGGTTCAATGAAGCTGCTCGCGCGTCTTGTCGTAATAGGCACTGCGATGCTTGGAACGAACGTGGTCTTGGCCGAGGGCGGATGTCCTCCGGGCATGTATCCCATCGGTGGCCAAGGCGTTCAAGGCTGTGCTCCTATTCCGGGCGCTCAGGGCAGTGGCGCGGGTTCCTCGGTCTCTGCTCCAGCTCCTCCGCGCCCGACCGGCGAGTGGATCACGACCTGGGGCGCGCTCGCGGGGGCGGTAGAAGGAATGCAAGGGGGCGCGTCGGAGAGTGAACTCACCGAGCGCGCTGCAAGGAGCAGGGCGATCGAGGACTGCGAGAAGCGCGCCGGTGGGCGATGCCAGGTTGAATTTGTCTATCACCAACAGTGCGCGGCAGCGGTGGTGTCTGAGCTGGCATCGACCGGAACCAACTATGCCAGCGCTGCGACGGAGGATGAGGCGATGGAAGCCGCCATGCGTAATTGCAGAAAGGCCGGAGGCACGCAGTGCAGGTCCATCTACTCGGCGTGCGCTGTACCTTATTTCAAGAAGTATTAGTCTCGATCCGATGCGCGGTGCAATCGATCAGCTTCTCGATGGTCGTGCTGGCCACTATGACAAGCATCGCGATGGAAATGGTTGCCCGCGTTCGGGACACAGTGCAGGAATGGTGGCTCGGGGTCCCGGCTTGGTGGGTTCGCGGAACCAGCTCAAAGCACCGGCCAACGTGGCGCAGCAAACAACGAACGAGGTGAGGTTTCATATGTCGATTCGCATCGTGCGTTTTGCCACCATTCCAGTGTTCTGCTTCGCGGCTTTCCTGGCCTATGCCGAGGGAGGATGTCCTCCTGGCATGTACCCCATAGGAGGACAGGGCGTTCAGGGCTGTGCGCCAATTCCCGGAGCGCAGGGCGGGGGCGTGAGGGCCCCCTCAACAACGCCTGTGCCGCCACGTCCACTGGGCGAATGGATCAAGACCTGGGGTGCTTTGGCAAGGCCATCCAAGGGAAATATGGGTGGCGCTGTGGCCAACGAACTTACCGAGGCTGCCGCCAGGAGGAAGGCAGTAGAGAACTGCGAGCAGAACGGAGGTGGCGAGTGTAAGGTTGACTTTGTCTACCAGAATCAGTGTGTCTCCGCTGTCTCCTCCCCAGAGTTGACATCCAGGGGAACGAATTATGTCAGCGCTGCAACTGAGGACGAAGCAATCAAGGTCGCGCTGCAGGATTGCAGGAAGGCTGGCGGCACGCAGTGCCAGAGTATCTACTCGGCGTGTAGTGTTCCTTTTTTCAGGAAGTACTAGAGCTGGTTCCTGAAATGGTCAAGCTTTGCTCCGCAACGACGCCGCGAGCTTGTTTATCAAGCGAGCGGAGCCAGTTTCAGTAGCGGAATTGGAAACAGGGTTTTTGCGGTGTCCGGCGCGTATCCGGTCAGCCTTGCGCGTTTACTTTCAAGGCCCACCTGTACGCATCGCCGATCAACTGTTGCGAGGGTAGTTCAATGAGGCTGAAGAACGTGCGTCTTGTCGCAATCAGCACGGCGCTGTTTTGGACAAATCTCGTCTTCGCCGAGGGTGGTTGCCCAGCGGGCATGTATCCCATCGACGGCCAGGGGGTGCAGGGCTGTGCGCCGATTCCAGGTGCGAGTGGCTCGACCTCTCAGCAGCTTCCGGCCCCTCCGCCGCGCCCGACTGGGCAATGGCATAAGACATGGGGCGCCATGGCCATCGGCAGAGGTGGGGATACCGGCGTTTCGAAGGGCAGAGATTCGAAACGAGAAGCCGAGGAGGTGGCGCTTGCGCAGTGCGCAACCTGGGGAGCGGACGACTGCAAAGTCATGCTCGCCTACGAAAATCAATGCGCTGCAATAGCCACCCCCAAGGCGTCAAATACCGGCTCATCGTTTGCAGGGGGGGCCAACCGTGGAGAGTGCCTCGGACACTGCAATGAAGTCCTGCAGGGAAGAGGGAGGCATGCAGTGTGAGATCGTCTATTCTGACTGTAGCGAACCGCGGTTCGAGAGATTCTGACAGGGACGCTTGGTATGGGGCGGTTTGGGGCGGAGGCGCATTGGCTCCGGACGGTGCGCGCCACGCTGATGCAGCCAGGACGAGGGAGTAGTGATCTTGTGAACGTTTGTCTTCTGCGCGTTGCACTGTTGCCGCTGCTTTATCTCGCCATTTCCGTCGCATACGCGGAAGGTGGATGCCCCGCCGGCATGTACCCGATTGGTGGGCAGGGCGTTCAAGGCTGCGCCCCCATTCCTGGAGCGCAAAGCGCCGGAGCCAGCGGAACCTCATCCGCGCCCCTGCCGCCCCGCCCGCTGGGAGAATGGATCGAGACCTGGGGGGCGCTCGCCGGTTCAATCGAAGGAGAGGAAGGCGGTGCTTCGGTAAGTGAGTTGACGGAGGCAGCGGCCCGCGAAAAATCGATAGCGAACTGTGAGCGCCAAGGTGGAGGGCGCTGCAAGGTCGTGTTCGTCTACCAGAACCAATGCGTCTCGGCAGTGACTTCCGAGCTCGCTTCCACTGGCACAAAGTATGTGACTGGAGCGAGCGAGGAAATCGCGACGAAGCTTGCTATTCAAGATTGCAAGAAGGCCGGTGGCAAGCAGTGCAAGTCCATCTATTCCGCTTGCACCGTTCCTTTCTTCAAGAAGTACTGACGAGTGCCAGTGGTCATCCGCCGCGTTCTGCTCCATGGCGGAAACGAGTGAGATTGAGGTGTGCCATGGTCATTCGCATCATCCCCGTTGCCCTGTTGCTCCTGATGGCTTTCGCTGTCACACCCGCCTACGCTGAAGGCGGCTGTCCGCCGGGTATGTATCCCATTGGCGGGCAGGGCGTCCAAGGCTGCGCGCCGATTCCCGGGGCCCAAGCAGGGGCTGGAGGTGGGGCGTCGTCCACGCCCCTGCCGCCGCGTCCTACCGGCGAGTGGATCAAGACCTGGGGCGCGCTGGCCGGCGCCGTTGACGGTACCGCAGGCGGTGCGTCCGTGAACCAGCTTACTGAGGATGCGGCGCGACAGAAGGCTGTTGAGAACTGTGAGCGCCAAGGTGGTGGGCGCTGCAAAGTTGACTTCGTCTACCAGAACCAATGCGTGTCCGCAGTGAACTCTGAACTGGTCTCTACCGGTACCAAGTACGCCAGCGCAGGGTCGGTGGAGTCAGCGACCAGACTCGCGGTCCAGGCATGCACAGCGGCCGGCGGAAAGGAGTGCAGGTCCATCTACTCTGCCTGTGCAGTTCCATTTTTCAGGGAGTACTAGTGCCATGCGCGCACGCTTCTTTTTCGCATTGCTGCTGGGTGGCATGGCCGTGACGGGGACCGCCCATGCCGAGGGCGGCTGCCCATCGGGCATGTATCCCATCGGCGGCCAGGGCGTGCAGGGCTGTGCGCCGATTCCGGGTGCGTCCGGCGGTGCAGGACCGGCCGCAAGCGCTGCGCCGGCGCGTCCCGTGGGGGAATGGCTGACACGTTGGGGGGCTGTGGTGGAATCGCCGTCCTCCACTCTCGTTGGCACGTCGGCAAACGAATCCAGCGAGGAGCGCGCGGTGGCTGTGGCCACCCGGAAGTGCGCCGCGGAGGGAGCACAGGGGTGCAAGCCTACGGTGACCTACTACAACCAGTGCGTTGCCTTTGCTGTCCCGTCTTCCGGCAAGGGTCAAGGGTCGCTTGATACTGCGGCGGACACGGAGACCGTGGCACAGAACGCAATCGGAAACTGCCAGGACACCGGTGGCGGCAAGTGCCACGTTGTGTATGCGGAGTGCTCGCTTCCTGAATTCAGCAGATTCTGAACCGCGGGCGTGGGTAACGAACATCCGCTCGGCGACTGCGAACCACGCAGGGGGCCGGCGCCATTCGTAGCAGGGTGAATCAATGAAAAGCATCGCCGCGCGCGTTTTCGCTGTGTTCGTTGGTTTGTCAGGCGTGGGCGCAGCCCATACCGAGGGCGGCTGCCCATCGGGCATGTACCCCATCGGCGGCCAGGGCGTGCAGGGCTGTGCGCCCATGGGCGGCGCAGCAGGTTCCACGTCACAGCAGATCGCCTCGCCACCGCCCAGGCCTTTGGGCGAGTGGATCCGTACGTGGGGCGGAGTGGCGGTGTCTGAGACCACATCGGACGCAGGCGTGTCCACGGGGCAGCTGACCAAGAAGGAGGCCGAGCGCGATGCCATGGCCAAGTGCGCGAACAGCGGTGCTCGCGACTGCAAGGTGAGTGTCACCTACTTCAATCAATGCATGTCCTGGGTCGTGCCCAGTGGTCGCACGGGTAATGGCAGGTCCGGCATCGGCACCGGCCCGACGCTGGAGCATGCGGCCGAGCTGGCACAGGGGATCTGCCAGAACGACATGCCCGGCGCGTGTGCGCTTGTGTATGAGAACTGCACCGAGCAGATCTTCAGACCGTACTGACGGTGTCGCCTACAGCGCACCCGCTTCGCGAAAGTCACACTTTTTTTGTGACTGAAACCGCTCTTTCAGCGCTTACCCCTTCGACGTAGCGAATGCCCTCGCGGTAAGCTCGCTTTGCGTCAGAAACATGACGCGTCGGTGCACCGCATGCAGGAGCTTTCCCGTCCATGAGGACTCTGTCTGTCCCGTCCCAGGGTGACGCTTGCCACCATCGCCGCGGCGACGGTGCCGGGGCTATGATCCGTTTCGGCGGACAGCCCGGTGCAGGTGGACCTGGCGTCCGTGCCCGCGGAGCGGGTGGGCACCGGCGGCATGACATTGAAGGAGTGGGAGGGGATGGAGAACCGGAGTGGCGCGCACATGGACAATGCCCTGGCATTCGTTCCGTCTGGCGCGAACCTGCTGGAAGCCGTCAGGGGCGTGTGCAACGGCGACGGTGTGCAGTATCAGCTGCTGGTGATCGACCAGCCCGCGCCGGAAGGCCTGGTGGCCGGCCAGCATGGTCCCAACCGGGTATTGCTGTTGCTGCGCGGTGACGGCGGCGGCCGCTGGCAGCTGGCCGCGCGCAACGACAAGCTGGTGCCGTGTTCGACCCGGGGTGGCCTGGCCGGCGACCCTTTTGCGTATGCAATGGTTGAGGAAGACACGTTCAGCGTGATCACCAACGGCGGCAGCCGGCAGCGCTGGAGCAGCACCTACACGTTCCGCTATGCCTCGGCGGAGCGGGACTGCTGGGTCGATACCGTGCGCCGCAAGGTGGTGGACATCGAAACCGAGGCGACCAACATCCGTGAATTCTCGGCGGCCGAGATCGGCCGGGTGCGATTCGAGGATTTCGATCCGGCCAGCGTCGCAGAGGTGACGCTTCCATGAGCCAGGCTTCAACCGGCGGGACGGAACCCGCGCTGATGACTACCCAGGAGTGGCACTGTGTCGAGGGATAGGGAGTCGCAACTGCTGCGGCAGGCGACCGCGGCAGGCATCGATTCGCCACGCGAGCTGGCCAATTTCATGGCCCAGGCGGGGCACGAGTCGCGCGGCCTGTCGCGTCTGAACGAGAGCTTCAACTACACCCGGGGCATCTCGCAGATTCCGGTGGAAGCGGCGTGGCGCAACGGCAACGACGCGCTTGAGTCGGCGCGCCAGGAGGCCCTGCGTGGGCGCCCGGAGGCGCTGGCCGAGCTGATGTACGGCGGCCGGCTGGGCAACGATGCGCCAGGCGATGCGCTGACCTACCACGGGCGCGGCTATCTGCCGCTGACCGGTAAGGACGCTTACGCGCGCGCCGGCCAAGCGCTGGATCTGGATCTGTTGAACCAACCCGAGCTGGCCGCGCAGCCCGAACACGCCGGTCGCATCGCGGTCTGGCAGTGGCAGCAGCACGTACCGGAGCAGGCGCGCGAGGATGTGCGCGAGGCAACCTATGCCATCAATGGTGCGATGAACGGGGTGGAGGATCGGCTGCGCCGCTTCGACGGCTGGCAGCAGAAGCTGACGCCCGACGTGATGGAGCGCCTGGGGCGTGGCGAGGTGGGCGAACGCGCCGCGGTGGCGCGTGACATGACCGATCCCAACCACGTCGGCCATGGCCTGTTCCTGGGCGCGCGCAACGGCTTGCAGCAGCTTGGGGCGGACAGTGGCCTGCGCACGCCGCAGGAACTGGACAATGCCGCCGCGGCGCTGGCGGCAGGCGCGCACAAGGCGGGGTTGCAGCAGATTGACCACGTGGTCGCTGGCGCGGACGGGCGCATGCTGTTTGCGGTGCAGGGCAACATTGGCGACCCCGCCATGCAGCGCTGTGCGGTGGAACGCGCGCAGGCCGCCCAGCAACCGCTGGAGGAAAGCAGCCGGCAACTGGCGGCCGATGCCACTGCACGGCAGGAACAGTCGGCTTCGATCAACCGCGAGCAGGAACAGCAGCGCTCGCGATCGCTGTAAGCGCGGTCCGCCTGGGCACAGGCGTGGGATCGCATGGGTTGGGCGCCTGCGGGCGCCTTCATGGAACTTCCTTGTAGGGACACAACATGCAGAATCGTGAATCACCCGCGCGGCGTGCTGCCGCGCATCGCCCGCGCTGTGGCGTGCGCCTGGCGCCGTTGTGGGCGCTGTCGCTGGCACTGACCGCCACGCTGGCCCAGGCACAGGACGCGCCTGCTGCTGCGGAAGAGGTTGCACCGGCAGTCGCACCGGCAGTGGCGGCTGAGGCCGCACCGGCTGCGGCGCCCGTGGCCGAGGCGGCGCAGGCACCGGCACCGGCGCCTGCCCCGGCTGCCGAACCGGTAGCGGAACCTGCGGCAGCGGTAGCGCCGGCCGCACCCGTGGCGGTTGAAGCTGCTCCGGCCCCGGTCCCGGCTCCGGCGCCTGCGCCTGAAGCCGCACCCGCACCCGCAGCACCTGCCGCGCCGGTAGCCGAGGCGCCGGCCGCTCCCGCCGCTCCGCCGGCACCCGCCACGCCACCCGCACCGCCGGCACTGGCCGTGGTGCCGCTGCCGCCGGACCAGGCTACCGAACGCCAGCTCGGCGCGCGTTGCCCGGTCGATCTGGCCGGGCGCCTGGCGCCCCAGGGCGATCTGATGATCGGCGCGTGCCAGGGCACGCTGCCCGCGCATCTGGCCGCATTGCTGGTGGCCGTGCCGGAACAGGACATCATGCTGCCGCGCGCCTGGCGCGAACGCGAGGTGCGCCAGCGCGTGTGGTTCAAGGCCGTTGCCGGCTTCGGCCAGCGGCCGGACTTCATCGCCCGCCTGGGCGATGTCTGGGTGCGTTCGTTCGAAGGCGCCGATCCGGCCGTCACCACCTATCTGGTGCAGGCGCCGTTCGAGTGCGCCGACCGGGCGTTGCCGACCGATGCGCGTCCCGATCCGGTGCGCGTGCCGGGCGGTGCCTGCCAGCAGGCCTACGTCAGCCAGCGTGTGTACCAGATGGGGGCCGATGGCGTGGCCCAGGACGTCACCGCCAAGGTGATGCCGTCGGCACCGTCGATCACCGAGGCCGACCGCGCCCGCCAGCAGGCGCGCGAAGGCCGGGTGCTGCTGGACCACAGCAAGCTGCAGTACGGCCCGGCGCTGCGCTGGTACGTGCAGTATCCGGAATCGCCGCAGAAGACCGGCCCGCACGCGTTCAGCGATTGGAATCGCGAACACCTGGCCTTCGTGGTCTGGAATGGGCAGAACTTCGAGCTGCGCGAGCGTGTCGCGCGCAGGCAATGGCCGTGTGACCCGGTCGCGCCTGGCGATCGCGCCTGCGGTGGCTTCCCGGATTCGGGCCCGGATGTCTACGTGACGGCCGACAACGTGGCCGGCGACAGCACCGCGGCGATCTCCAGCCCGTAACGGCTCTATTGCGTGCTGCACGAACGGGAGCCGGCAGGTCCGGCTCCCGTTTGCGCAAGCCGTCGCCCGTCAGGAGGGCAGCGCGCGTGCCTGGCTCTGCAGCAGCTCCTGCTGCGGGTCGCGTTCCTGGCTCTGGCGCTGGGCGGTCTGCTGCTCGATGCGCTGGGTGCTCTGTTCCAGCGGCGTGTGGGTGGCCACTGCGGTATCCACCGATACCCGCAGATGGCCGGGATCACCACTCTGGCCCTGCACCGCAAAACTGCGCGCGGCATCGCCGCTCATCACCACCTCGTCGATGCGCTGGCCGCCGGCGGCGTGCATTTCCGCTGCCAGTGAACCTGCCAACTGCGTGCTCATCGCATCGGGCGTGCGCCCGGCACGTGCGTCCAGGGCGTGTACGCCGCGCAGGGCATCGTTGAACAGCGGATTGCCCGCATGGTCACGTTCGGTAATGCCCGGCAACGGCGCCACCGGGGCTTCCCGCCGTGCCGGCTCGCCCGGCTGCAGCGGGCCGCGGCTGTGGTCGTAGATGTCGTACAGATTGCCGGTGATGCCACGCGCACCAATGGTGATGCCGCGGCGCACGCGCTCCACCTCGTTGCGGTACTCGCCGATCATCCGGCTGTTGTCGCGGGCCAGCTCCTGCGTGCCCGCGGTGTTCAAGACCGAATCGTCGCCGAGGAAGTTGCTGAGCTTGTGCGAGCCCAGTGACGAGGCCGCCGCGCCCAGTGCACTGTCGGGAATGAGCGCGCGGAAGCGGCTGTTGCTGAAGCCCCAGCTGCCCAGTGTGTCGATCTCTTTCTGCGTGGCGTACATGCGCACGTCACCGAAGTGCTGCGAGGCCGCACTGACCGGGTCGGCCGCCATCACGTGGTTGAGCACGTTGTGGCCGCCTTCGGGAATGCGGTAGGTCAGGCTGACCGCGCCGTAGGCGTTGAAGGTTTCGCCTTTCAGATCGAAGTGATGGGCCGAAATCTGCGCCAGCGTGCCGCCCAGCGAATGCCCGGTCACGCTCACTTCGGGGGTCTGGCCCAGGTCGCGGCCTTCTTTCTGCGCATAGGCCAGGGCGTGGCGGGTCAGTTCCAGTGCGTCGTTGGCCTGCAGGTTGCGCCGGGCCAGCACCATACCGCCGTCGGTCAGGATGCCGTCGCGACCGATCTGTTCGGTGCCACGGTGGGCGACCACGATCTCGTGGGTATCCACGCGCTGGTAGATGGTGCCCTGGTAGCCGTTGAGGCGGTTGTTGGCGTGTTCCAGCACCCGGTAGGCGTGGCCATTGAGGATGACCGGCTGCTCCTGCGCTGGATCGTGGCGGCCGACCCGTTCATCGCGGTAGGCATCGCTGGCCAGCGCGGCGTAGTCCTGGCTGGTCACGGTCATGGGCTGACCTCGTGCGCGCTGAGGGTGGCCGAGAACAGGGCGTCGCGCAGTTCGGCGCGGAAGCGGTTCGGGTCCTGCTGGCCGCTGGCGCCGTAGTCGGGCATGTCATCCACGCGCGGGTAGTCGCCGCGCGGATAGTGCCGGGTTTCGGCGCGCCCGCCCGTGAACGGATCGGCGCCCAGGAAGGACAGGAAGCGGGTTTCGCCGTCGGCGCCGGTGGCCTTGAGCATGGCGCCGGCACCGCTGAACGACCAGGTGCAGACGCCGCGGCCGTAGTAATCCTCGTCCAGCATGCGGTCCAGGTAGACGGTGCCGCGATACTCGTTGTCGGCCACCTTGCGCAGGGTCACCGGCTCCTGGCTGGTGATGCGCGCGGGGGTGCCGGTTTCCGGCTCGATGTAGCCGCACTGGTCTTCGTTGGTGACGTCGTACTGGGCCACGCCTTCGACCACCGCGAAATCGCCGGGTGGGTTGGCCAGCCGCAGGACCAGTTCATAGGCCTTGCGGGGGGCGGGGTTGAGCTTTGCCAGGCCGCGCCCTCCCTGGGCGACGTTGGCGGCGGCGGAATCAAACTCCTGTGACATGAGAGCCTCCGGGCTGCAGGCGATCAGCAGCGACAGAACAACGCAGGGAAATGTGCGGCCGCGCATCCTCAGGCCGCCTGTGGGGCGGGGCAGGGACGGTGCGGCAACACGGCAGGCAGCGTCTGCAGATGTACAGCCGTGCGCGCGAACGCCAACGCAATGTGCACGGCAGGTCTCCTTTCCTTGGGGACGGGAGTTTTGATTATGGGAGGCCATGACGACACGGTGCCACCGCTTGCGGCCTGGTTCCGTCATGAATTTGACGCAAGCAGCCCAGCCGGTGCCGTGGAAATGCCTGTTTGCACAAGGGCTTGCGCATGCTGCAGCACGCTGGAACCCGCTGTGGACGGGTGTCTCAATTCGTGAGGTGGGTCAACAATTCACATGGAGTGTTCAGGCCCGCCAACGTTGCGGTTGCGTGAATCCGCACGCCGCGCCATCGTGTGCGCGCTTCCCTGGAGTCCCTGAAATGCCTTTCATCCGCCCCGAACAACCGGCCGATGTGGCCGCGATTCACGCCCTGACCGAGGCCGCCTTCCGCCAGGCCGAGCACAGCAGCCATACCGAGCAGTTCATCGTGGATGCACTGCGGGCGCGCGGCGAACTGACGGTGTCGCTGGTTGCCGAGCAGGACGGTGAGGTGGTCGGCCATGTGGCGGTGTCGCCGGTTGCGGTCAGCGATGGCAGTGCCGGCTGGTTTGGCCTGGGCCCCATTTCCGTGCTGCCGGCCCGGCAGGGGCAGGGCGTGGGCGCGGCGTTGATGCAGGCCGCCATCGACGCACTGCGCAGCCAGCAGGCGCACGGCTGCGTGCTGCTGGGCGAGCCGGCCTACTACGGTCGGTTTGGTTTCCGCGCCGAACCGGGGCTGATCCTGCCGGGGGTGCCTGCGGAGCATTTCCAGGCCCTCTGCCTGCAGCCGCCGATGGCGCAGGGCGAGGTGCGCTATTCGCCAGCGTTCGAGGCAACTGCGCCGCTGTGATGGGGTCAGATCCGTTTTCCGACGGAGCGCGGCTCTGGCCCCGGCGTCAAGGCGCCTGCCAGGGGCGCGGTTCCGGCGCCGGCGGTGGAATGCGGTAGCCACCGATGTGCGTCAGCAGTTCATTGGTGCGGCGTTGTTCGGCCAGCAGTTCACGCATGAGACTGCGCACGCCGAAGATCGCGAACGGTACCAGGATCCACACCACGCTCATGACGGCGGCGAAGATGAAGAACAGAATCTGACCCCCCATTACGGGCACTCCTTCCTTGGAAAAACGTTGAATCTAGCATTGTGACCGGCCGGCCACCCGGCCTGCACGTGCCTGGGGCGTACAATGCCGGCCGTCCGGCGTGGCCGGGTCTTCACTGCGAGAACCACCATGAGCGATTCCCTGGGCGTGCCCGTGCACGATGCTGACGAACACTGGATGCGCCACGCGCTGGCGCTGGCCGAGCGCGCGCAGCACGTGTTCGATGAGATTCCGGTGGGCGCGGTGCTCGTGGGCGCCGACGGCCAGGTGCTGGGCGAGGGCTGGAACCTCAACATCGCCAGCCACGACCCCAGCGCGCATGCCGAAATCGTCGCCATGCGCGAGGGCGGCCGCGTGCTGACCAACCACCGTCTGGTGGGCAGCACCCTGTACGTGACGCTGGAGCCGTGTGCCATGTGCGCCATGGCCATCGTCCATGCGCGCGTGGCCCGGCTGGTCTATGGCGCCAGCGACCCGAAGACCGGCGCCTGCGGCAGCGTGTTCAACCTGCTGGGCGATGCGCGACACAACCACCGGGTGGAGATCCATGGCGGCGTGCTGGCCAAGGAGGCCAGCCTGCGCCTGACCAACTACTTCCGCGCCAAGCGTGGCAAGCCACCGCTGCTGCTGGAAAACCACGCCGACGAGGCCTGAGCAGCGAAAGGGTATGATGGTCGCCCCTTTCCTATTCCTGCGGCGGGCCACGTGCCTGCCCGGCAACGAGACGACACGATGGCCGACAACGGCGCGAGCAACGAGCGACTGATCTGGATCGACCTGGAAATGACCGGGTTGGATACCGACAACGATTCGATCATCGAGATCGCCACGGTCGTGACCGACGCGCAGTTGAACGTGCTGGCCGAAGGCCCGGAATTCGCCATTCACCACCCGCTGGAAACGCTGGAGGCGATGGACGAATGGAACCGCAACCAGCACCGCCGTTCCGGGCTGTGGCAGCGCGTGCTGGACAGCACCACCACGCTGGGCCAGGCCGAAGCGCAGACCATCAACTTCCTGGCGCAGTGGATTCCGGCCGGCGCTTCGCCGATGAGTGGCAACTCGATCTGCCAGGATCGCCGCTTCCTGCACCGGCAGATGCCGCGGCTGGAAAAGTATTTCCACTACCGCAACCTGGACGTATCCACGGTGAAGGAACTGGCCAAGCGCTGGGCACCGAGCGTGGCCGCGGGCCTGACCAAGAACAGCAACCACACCGCGCTGAGCGATGTGCATGATTCCATCGCCGAACTGCGCCATTACCGCCAGTTCATGGGTGAGCTGTCGGGCCTGCCGGTCGCCTGAGCGGGACGCCGGGCATGGCCCGGCGCTACCCATTCCCGGGCTCGGATCCCTTTCCAGCGGAAAGGGCTCTGACCCCAGTAACGCCGGGCCGCGTGCCCGCGACGATCCGTTCAACTTCCCAGCGCTATGATCGGCCCATGAACGAGCCGACCCTGCTGCCGCGCGATATCGCCCACGATGCCCAGGACTGGGGTGACCTGCAGCGGGCAGTCGCCCTGCTGGAGGCGCCCACGATCACCGCGCGCATGGCCAACCTGGTGGGCACGCCGCTGGAGTTCGCGGTGAAGGCGCTGCCGACTGCGGTGTCCGGCCGCATCCATGGCGCGGTGCAGGCCGCCTTGTCCAAGTCCGCGCAGGCGGCGTTGTGGAGCATGGGCAACACGCCGGGGAAAACCGCATCCACGCGCTGGCACAAGCTGGCCGCGGCCACGTCCGGCGCGGTGGGTGGTGCGTTCGGCTTCGCCGCGCTGTTCATCGAACTGCCGGTGTCGACAACGATCATGATGCGCGCGGTGGCCGATGTCGCCCGCAGCGAAGGCTTCGACCTGTCGCAGTTCAGCACGCGCCAGGCCTGCCTGGAGGTGTTCGCGTTGGGCGGCAATTCGCCGCGTGACGATGCCAGCGAAACCGGCTATTACCTGGCGCGCGGCTTCACCACCGATGTGATGCGGCATCTGTCGGCCGAACTGGCTGGGCGCGTGGTGACCGGGCGCGACCTGACCCTGGGCGTGGCGCCGAAGGAGGCCGGCAAGCTGCTGGCCAAGCTGGTGGAGAAAGTGGCGGCCCGCTTCGGCGTGGTGGTGACTGAAAAATTCGCCGCGCAGGCGGTGCCGATTGTCGGTGCGGCGGCGGGTGCAACGCTCAATACGATGTTCACCGACTACTACCAGGACATGGCGCGTGGCCATTTCATCGTGCGCCGGCTGGAGCTGAAGTACGGCGAGGATGTGGTGCGCGCGTGCTACGACCGCATTGCCCATGGCGGGGCGTTGATCGAACCAACGCTGTAACCGCGCATCGTAGATGGGTAGAGTCGACCGTTGGTCGACTGCTTTTGGCCGACCGGTCATGAAAGCCCGCGCTGCGCGCGATAGTCGACCAACGGTCGACTCTACCGTCCATCCTTGCCTGAGCGGCACAACTGTTTTGCCAGACTGCGTCTGTTGCGCCGCGCGCGGTACCCCCACTCTTGTGGGCAGTCCCCCGCACGAGATGCCGCCATGTTGTTCACTCCCTATCGCCTGGGCCCGCTGCGCCTGCCCAACCGTATCGTGATGCCGCCGATGACCCGCTCGCGGGCGGCGGCCGGCAATGTCGCCACCGCGCAGATGGCGCAGTACTACGCGCAGCGTGCCAGCGCCGGGCTGATCGTGAGCGAAGGCACGCAGATCAGCCCGCAGGGCCAGGGCTATGCGTGGACGCCCGGCATCCACAGCGCCGAACAGGTGCAGGGCTGGCGGCAGGTGACCGACGCGGTGCACGCCGCTGGTGGCCGCATCTACGCGCAGCTGTGGCATGTGGGCCGCGTTTCGCACGTGGCCCTGCAGCCCGATGGCGCCGCGCCGGTGTCTTCGTCGGCGCTGCTGGCCGAGGGTGTGAAGGTGTTCGTGGACCCCACTGGTGCCGGCCCGGACGCCGGGGTGGGCGAGATGCTGCAGCACTCGATGCCGCGTGCGCTGGCCGAGGACGAGATTCCCGGCATCATCGCCGATTACGTCCAGGCCACCCGCAATGCGCTCGCCGCCGGCTTCGATGGCGTGGAGCTGCACGGCGCCAACGGCTACCTGATCAACCAGTTCATTGATTCGCAGGCCAACCAGCGCACCGATGGCTACGGTGGTGCGCTGCAGAACCGCCTGCGCTTCCTGCGCGAGGTGGTGCAGGCGGTGGTGGCGGTGGCCGGTGGTGATCGCGTGGGCGTGCGGCTGGCGCCGCTGACCACCCTGCAGGGTGCGGTGGATGACACGCCGCAGGCGACCTATCTGGCTGCCGCGCATCTGCTGGGTGAGCTGGGCGTGGGCTACGTGCACATTGCCGAGGCCGACTGGGAAGACGCGCCGGAGATGCCGGTGGCGTTCAAGCAGGCGCTGCGGATGGTCTACCCGGGCACGCTGATCTATGCCGGCAAGTACAGTGCCGAGCGCGCCGAGCAGGCGCTGGTCGAGGGCTGGGCCGATCTGATCGGGTTCGGCAGGCCGTTCATTGCCAACCCGGACCTGCCCGAGCGCCTGCGTACCGGCGCGTCATTGAACGCACCGGACCGCGCGACCTACTTCGGTGGCGGAGCGGCGGGCTACACCGATTACCCGGTGCTGGACGAGGCTGTCGAGGCCTGATGCTGGCAGAGGTGGCGCCCCACCGGCGGGCCCCCCCCCCCCACGGTTGGGGTCCTACAGCCGCC
>NZ_JACVUD010000120.1:0-12259 GCF_016624905.1 Stenotrophomonas sp. S49
GGGCGCCCCCCCCCCCCGCGGGGGGGGTATTTGCTCCTTTTTGGCTTGTGCGCGGGCCTGGCCCGGCCGCTACCAGCGCCGCGCTTTGGTAGCGCCGGGCCATGCCCGGCGAAGCTTGTCGTCAGCCCTCGGCCGCCTGCTCTTCCAGGATCGGCTTGGCCAGCGCGAAGGCGTGGTTGGCCGCAGGCACGCCGCAGTAGATGGCGGCCTGCAGCAGCACTTCCTTGATCTCTTCCGGGGTCACGCCATTGTTGCGTGCCGCGCGGATATGCAGCTTGAACTCTTCGTCGTGGCCCAGCGCCACCATCATCACGATGGTCAGCAGCGAGCGGGTGTGCCGCGGCAGGCCGTCGCGGGTCCACACCGTGCCCCATGCCGTGCGGGTGATGAATTCCTGGAATTCAGTCGTGAAGTCCGTGCGCGCCTGCAGCGAGCGTTCCACATGGGCTTCGCCCAGCACCTGGCGGCGTACTGCCAAGCCGGCTTCGTAGCGTTCCTGTTCGTCCATCGTCGTCTACCTGTGCAAGTGTCAGTGCGTGGCCTGCGCCAGATGCGCGGCCAATGCAGCGGTGAAAGCCTGCGGTGATTCCAGGTTGCAGATATGCCGGCCGGCCACCTGCGCATACGCGCCCTGCGCAGCACCGCTGGCAATGGCCTGCAGATCGGCCGGCACGCAGACCGGGTCGTCATCGCCGGCGATGGCCAGCAGCGGCACCTGGACGCGTGCCAGCACCTCGCGGAAGTCGGCCGTGCCCACCGCGTTGCAGCAGCCCACGTAGCCTTCCACCGACGTGGCCAGGAAGCGCTGCAGGATGTCTTCCACCAGGCTGGCATGGGTCTGTGCGAAGCCGGCCGTGAACCAGCGCTCGCGCGTGCCATCGACCAGCGGCAGCAGGCCGTCGTGCTGCACCTGGGCGATGCGTGCCTGCCAGCTTTCGGCGCTGCCGATCTTCGCGGCGGTGGCGGCCACGGTGAGCGTGCGCAGGCGGTTGCCGGCATGCACGCCCAGCCACTGGCCGGTCAGCCCGCCGATGGACAGCCCGCAGAAGTGGCTGCGCTCGATGCCCAGGTGATCCCACAACGCCAGCACGTCGGCGCCCAGCTCGGCCACGCTGTACAGGCCCGGCGGCGCGCTGGACTGGCCATGGCCGCGGCGGTCATAGCGCAGGATGCGGTACTGCGCAGACAGCGCCTGCACTTGCGGCGCCCACATGCCCAGGTCGGTGCCCAGCGAGTTGCAGAAGGTCAGCCAGGGGCCGTCTTCACGGCCCTCGGTCTGGAAGTGCAGGCGATGCTGCGGAAGCTCGAGAAACGGCATGCTGGCTCCAGCGAAGTACGTGGGGATCAGGCGCGTGCAAGCACGCGGTCGATCCAGGTATCGGCCATGCCGCGCCAACTGTCGGCGGCGAACAAGGCATCGAGTTGTCCAGCGGAAAGCTGCGCGGTCACCTCGGGCATCTGCGCCAGCACCGCACGCAGGTGCTGCGATTGGCCCAGTGCGCGCTGCGCGGCCTGTTCCACCAGCGCGTGCGCGGCGGCCTTGCCGATGCGCTCGCCCAGGGTGACCGCTATGGCTTCGGCATAGAGCAGGCCGCCATGGCTGTCCAGGTGCTGCAGCATGCGCGCGCGATCCAGTTGCAGGCCCTGCACCACCACGGTGACCTGGGCCAGGCTGCCGGCGCACAGGCGCACGATCTCCGGCACGGTTTCCCATTCGGCATGCCACTGCCCGGCCGCACGTTCGTGCGGTTGCGGCATGGCGCTGTACAGCGTGGACAGCAGGCCCGGCACACGGGTCGCGGCAGCAATGGCCGCCACGCAGCCCACCGGGTTGCGCTTGTGCGGCATGGCCGACGATCCGCCCTTGCCCTCGCCTGCCGGTTCGAACGCCTCGGCCACTTCGGACTGCATCAACAGCACGATGTCGGTGGCGATCTTGCCCAGGCTGCCGGTCAGCAATGCGAACGCGCTGCCCAGCTCGGCCACGCGATCGCGTGCGGTGTGCCAGGGCAGTGCCGGCACTGGCAACCGCAGTTCCTCGCCCAGCGCCTGGGCAACGTCCAGGCCACGGTGCTGCAGTGAGGCCAGGGTGCCGGCGGCACCACCGAACTGCAGCACCAGGGTGTCTTCGCCCAGGGCCAGCAAGCGGCGCTGGCTGCGTTGCAGGGCATCGAGCCAGCCGGCGGCCTTCAGCCCGAAGGTGACCGGAACCGCCTGCTGCAACAAGGTGCGGCCCGGCAGGCCAGTACCGCGCTCGGCGTCGGCCAGCTGCGCAAGCGCCGTACACAGCGTCTGCAGGCGCGACAGCACGTGCTCACGGGCGGCGCGCAACTGCAGCACCGCACCGGTGTCGATGATGTCCTGGCTGGTGGCGCCCCAGTGCACCCAGCGCGCCGCCTCGGCGTCGTTGGCCTTGACCTGCGCGGTCAGTGCCTTCACCAGCGGGATGGCCGGGTTGCCGGAAAGCGCGGTGGCGGCTGACAGCGCGCCCACATCGTAATGGGCTGCATTGCAGGCCGCCTCGATGGGGGCCACCGCCGTCTGCGGAATCACCCCGCAGCGCGCCTGTGCGCGGGCCAGCGCGGCTTCCACATCCAACATGGCCTGCAGCCGCGCCACATCGGTAAACACCGCGTCCACGGCAGGCTCGCCGAACAGGCCACCAAGCAGCGAAGGAGTCTGGTTCATCAAGGAAGATCCTTCCGGGGTTGTCCCAGCTTACCCGCGCCGGCGGTGACCGGCGTGGGCAAGCGACAGCCCGGGCGTTCAGTAGGCAAAGAACACGGTCTCGTCGGGGCCCTGCATGCGCACGTCCCAGTGGTATACGCCCTGGCCCTGCGCCTGCGCGACCAGGGTGTGGCGGCGCTCGGCCGGCACCAGCGCCAGGATGGCATCGTCGCCATTGCTGGCTTCGTCACTGAAGTAGATGCGGCCGCGGGTGGCCTGCAGCAGGCCGCGCATGAACACCAGCACCACCAGGTGCGGGGCCTGCGCTTCACCGCGCAGCCCCGG
The DNA here is from genome assembly GCF_016624905.1 of Stenotrophomonas sp. S49. Classification (NCBI taxonomy): domain Bacteria; kingdom Pseudomonadati; phylum Pseudomonadota; class Gammaproteobacteria; order Lysobacterales; family Lysobacteraceae; genus Stenotrophomonas; species Stenotrophomonas sp. S49. The sequence goes on from NZ_JACVUD010000120.1 coordinate 3,013, forward strand.
CACTCGGCCCGGCTTGACGGTGCTGAAGGCAAAGCGGCCCTGGTCGTCGGTCGGCACCCGGCCCCAGCCATCGAAGCTGGGATCTTGATCGTCGCGGCGCGGGTCTTCGGCATGCGCGTAGATGCCCTGTGCGTCGGCCTGCCAGATTTCCAGCACGGCATCGGACACCGGCACGCCCTCGCCATCGAACACTTGGCCCTGCACCTGCACACGCTCGCCCTGCGCCTGCGCCGGCGCGATGTCGACGCGGTACAGCGGTTCCAGGCCCAAACGGTAGTACGGGCCGACGGTCTGCCACGGAGTGGATTGGAAGCTCATGGTCTTACTCCCACACGGTCATCTTGCGACCGCGCAATACGATGTCGAAACGATAGCCCAGCGCGAATTCATTCGCGGTGGTTTCCCAGTCGAACGAGGACACCATGCGCTCGCGGGCCTTGGCGTCATCCACGCAGTTGTAGATCGGATCGAACGCCAGCAGCGGGTCGTTGGGGAAGTACATCTGGGTGACCAGGCGCTGGCCGATGCCTTCGCCGTGCAGCGAGAAGTGGATGTGCGCCGGGCGCCAGGCGTTGTAGTGGTTGCGCCACGGGTAGGCGCCCGGCTTGATGGTGGTGAAGCGGTAGCGGCCTTCGCTGTCGGTCAACACCTGGCCGGTGCCCTTGAAGTTCGGGTCCAGCGGTGCGTCGTGCTGGTCGCCCTTGTGCAGGTAGCGTCCGGCGGCGTTGCACTGCCACACCTCGACCACCGAGTTGCGCACCGGCCGACCGTTCTCGTCCAGCACGCGGCCACTGACGATGATGCGCTCACCCAGCGGCTGGCCGGGGAAGCCAGCAGTGAGATCGGCGGCGTGCGCGCCCAGGGTGATGCGGTTGATGCTCGGCCCCGTCACTTCGGAAAGGGTGACCGGAATAGCAATCGGATCGGTGCCCGGGCCGCGCTTGGCGGTACTGGCATACGGCAGGTGGATGCGCGGTGGCTGGCTGCCGGGATACGGCTTGCGGTAGCCGCGCAGGTCGGTGGGATCGCTCATGGCGTACTCCTGTTGGCGAGCGGCCCGAGGGCCGCGGCTGTCATACTGGTTACGGGCAGATTACGGAATGCGAGGGGGTCACACGCGCTCAATGGCCAGGGCCACGCCCTGCCCCACGCCGATGCACATGGTGGCCAGGCCACGGCGACCGCCGCTGGCTTCCAGCTGGCGCAGCAGGGTCAGCGCCAGGCGCGCGCCGCTCATGCCCAACGGATGGCCCAGCGCAATGGCACCGCCGTTGGGGTTCACGTGTGCGGCATCGTCGGCCAGGCCCAGCTGTCGCATGCAGGCCAGGCCCTGCGAGGCGAAGGCTTCGTTCAGTTCGATGGCATCGAAATCGGTGATCGACAGGCCCAGCCGTGCCATCAGCTTCTGGCTGGCCGGCACCGGGCCCATGCCCATGATGGCCGGCTCCACGCCCGCGCTGGCGAAGCCGAGGATGCGCGCGCGCGCGGTCAGCCCCAGCGCCTTGACCTGTGCGCCCGAGGCCAGCAGCAGTGCCGCCGCGCCATCGTTGATGCCCGACGCGTTGCCGGCGGTCACCGTGCCCGGCTGGCGGAACAGCGGCTTCAGTTTGGCCAGTGCTTCGGCGGTGGTATCGCCACGCGGGTGTTCATCGCGGTCGACGGTCACGGTCTCGCCGCGCTTGCGGCCCGGCACATCGACCGCCACGATCTCGCCCTCGAAGAAGCCACGCGCCTGCGCCGCGGCGGTGCGCTGCTGGCTGCGCAGGGCGAACGCATCCTGGTCGTCGCGGCTGATGCCGTAGCGCTCGGCAACGTTCTCGGCGGTCTGGCCCATCGTTTCCACGCCATGCAGTTCACGCAGGCGCGGGTTGATGAAGCGCCAGCCCATGGTGGTGTCTTCGATCTGCTGGTCGCGGGCGAACGGCGAGGCCGCCTTGCCCATCACGAACGGTGCGCGCGACATCGATTCGACGCCGCCAGCGATGGCCAGGCCCAGCTCGCCCGCAGCGATTCCACGCGCCACGGTACCGATCGCATCCAGCCCCGAACCACACAGGCGGTTGATCGTGCTGCCCGGCACGCTTACCGGCAGGCCGGCCAGCAGCAGGCTCATGCGCGCCACGTTGCGGTTGTCTTCGCCGGCCTGGTTGGCGCAGCCCAGGTAGACATCCTCGATCAGCGCCGGGTCCAGCTGCGGGTGACGCGCCAGCAAAGCCTTCAGCGGAATCGCGCCCAGGTCATCGGCGCGAACGCCGGACAGCGCGCCGCCGTAGCGGCCGATCGGGGTGCGGATGCCATCGACGATGTAGGTCTCGTGCAGGCTCATCTCAGGCTCCTTCGGCCAGTGCCAGCGGCAGGCCGGTCAGTTCACGCAGTTGTGCGATGTCCATGCCTTCCACCATCTCCAGCACGGTGGCGCCGTCGGGGCCGAGGTCGAACACGGCCACATCGGTGTACACGCGCGATACGCAGCGCAGGCCGGTAAGCGGGTAGCTGCAGTCGGCCACCAGCTTGCTTTCACCCTTCTTGGTGAACAGGTCCATCATCACGAAGACCTGCTTGGCGCCGATGGCCAGGTCCATGGCGCCGCCCACGGCAGGAATGGCATCGGCCGCACCGGTACTCCAGTTGGCCAGGTCACCGTGCACCGACACCTGGAAGGCGCCCAGCACGCAGATGTCCAGGTGGCCACCACGCATCATCGCGAACGAGTCGGCATGGTGGAAATAGCAACCCCCGGTGAGCAGGGTGACCGGCTGCTTGCCGGCATTGATCAGGTCCGGGTCTTCGTGGCCGGGCGCCGGCGCCGGGCCCATGCCCAGCAGGCCGTTTTCCGACTGCAGGAAGATTTCCTTGTCGGCAGGCAGGAAGTTGGCCACCGTGGTCGGCAGGCCGATGCCCAGGTTCACGTAGGCACCTTCGGGAATATCGCGGGCCACGCGCGCGGCCATCTGTTCGCGGCTGAGCTTGTTCATGCCTGTACTCCTGCTGCGGCCACCGGCACCACGCGCTGCACGAAGATGCCGGGCGTCACCACCGCTTCCGGGTCCAGTTCGCCCAGCGCCACCACCTCACGCACCTGCACGATCGCGCAGCGTGCGGCCATCGCCATCAGCGGGCCGAAGTTGCGCGCAGTCTTGCGGTAGACCAGGTTGCCCCAGCGGTCGCCGCGGTCGGCCTTGATCAGCGCAAAGTCGGCATGCAGCGGATATTCCAGCACGTAGTGGCGGCCATCGATCTCGCGCGTTTCCTTGCCCTGGGCAAGTTCGGTGCCGTAACCGGTGGGAGTGAAGATCGCGCCCAGGCCCGAACCGGCGGCGTGGATGCGTGCGGCCAGGTTGCCCTGCGGCACCAGCTCCAGTTCGATCTCGCCGGCGCGGTAGGCGGCATCGAAGTGCTGCGAATCGGCCTGGCGCGGGAAGGAGCAGACGATGCGGCGCACGCGCTTGTGCTTGATCAGCGCGGCCAGGCCGGTATCGCCGTTGCCCGCATTGTTGTTGATGATGGTCAGCTCGCGCGCGCCCTGCGCGATCAGCGCATCGATCAGCTCGTCGGGCATGCCCGCGGTACCGAAGCCACCGATCATCACGGTGGCCCCATCGTGGATATCGGCCACCGCTGCTTCGGCGCTGGCCACGGTCTTGTCGATCACTGCATTGCTCCTTGCCCTGCCCTTCGCTGGTACCTACCAGCGCGGCGCACGGCCACTGCGACGGGAAAACATGACGCGGACATGGTGCGCACAGGCCCCTGCCCGGTCAATCCGATATTCGGCCATTCAATCCGATAATCGCACATTGCCTACATGGCTCCGCAAGGCGGTTCAACGCCGGTTCTGGCCCACGCCCACGCGCAGCCCCAGGCACGCCCAGGCGGCCAGCAGCAGCGGCAGCGCGCACAGCACATACAGCGCCGGCGGCGGCCAGTGGCCATCCACCAGCACGCCCACGGTAAGCGGCGACAGAATGGCGCCGACCCGGCCGATGCCGATCGCCCAACCCAGGCCGGTGGTGCGCACCTGTGCGGCGAACACCACCGGTGCGGCGGCGTACAGCCCTGCCATGGCAGCAAACAGCGCGGCACCAATCACGAAGGCCAACGGGAAGGCCACGTTCAACTGCGTGTTGAACGCAGCAAAGCCCAGCATCGCCACCATCGCCAGCAGCAGCGCGCCTGCGGTCAGGCGGGACAGCGACCAGCGCGAGGCCAGCCAGCCGAACAGACTGCCGCCGACGATGCCGCCCAGGTTCAGCAGCACGCCACCGGTGATGCCCTGCTGCGCCGAAACACCTGCAGAAACCAGCAGCTTCGGGGTCCAGCTAAGCACGAAGTAGAACGCGAACATGTGCAGGAAGAACGCCAGCGCGATCAGCAGCGCGACGCGGCGCAGATCACCCACGAACAGCGCGGCGTAGCCCTGCGGCTGGCCCTCACGCACCGGTGCCGGCGGCAGCGCCTGCAGCGCAGGCATCTGCATGCGCGACAGCAGCGCGTTCAAGCGCGCCAGCGCATCGGTCGGGCGCCGTGCCACCAGGAAATCCAGCGATTCGGGCAGGCACTTGAGCACCAGCGGGATGCACAGCAGCGAGGCACCCGCGCCGATCAGGAACACGCTGTGCCAGGACCAGTGCTGCAGCATCCAGGCCGCCAGCACGCCACCGGCGGTGGCGCCAATGGGATAGCCGGTTGCCTGCAGGGCCACGGCGGTGCTGCGCCACTTGGCGTTGGCATACTCGGCGGTGATCACCCCCACACCGGCCAGCATGCCGCCAATGCCGATGCCGGTGAACACGCGCAGCGCGCCCAGCTGCCAGGCGTTGCCGGCCAGCGCCGACAGCGCCATGCCCGTGGTCAGGATCAGCAGGCAGCACACGATCATCGGCCGCCGGCCCCAGCGGTCAGCCAGCGGCGCCAGCAGGAACGAGCCCAGCGCCATGCCGACCAGGCCGGCACTGAGCATCAGCCCCAGCACCTTGCCCGACAGTTCCCAGTCCGCCGACACGTGCGGCGCGGTGAAGGCCATGACCATCACGTCGAAGCCATCGAGCATGTTCAGCAGCACGCAGATGGCAATGGCGGTCCACTGGAAGGGACTCATCCGTTCCAGGACGAGCGGCGGTGCAGCGGCGGAGGCGTGGCTCATGGTGCGGTTTCCTGCTACAGCGTGAAGCGGCGGAACATCCGGCGTGGTGGTCTCAGCGACCGGCCTGGCTGGAAGCGTGGATGACCTGCAGGACGTCCTGCAGTTGTTCGACTTCAACCTGGCCCGGCGCCGACGGCGTGCCGATCATGCCGAAGGTCAGGGCCTGGCCGAAGGTTTCCCCGGCCAGTCGCGAGACCACGCCGGTGCCGCCCATCGACATGGTCAGCAGCGGCTTGTCACTGCGCTGGCGTACCTGCCAAGTGGCTTCCAGCAGGGCAAGCACATCGCCGGCGTCGCGCGGCATCACCGCGATCTTCAGCACGTCCGCGCCCATCGCCTGCTGCTTCAGCAGGCGCGCGACGATCTCCTCGCGCGGCGGCGTGGCCTGGAAATCGTGGTTGGACATCACCACCTTCACCCCGGCCTTGTGCGCCTGCGCCACCAGCGCCTGCACCACGTTCGGGTCGCGGAACATTTCCACATCGATCAACTGGGCAAAGCCACCGCGCAGCAGCGTGGCGTACAGCGCGCCGTAGTCGCGGTCACTGACCGCCTTCGCACCGCCTTCGGCCTTGGTACGGAAGGTGACGATCATCGGCTTGCCGCCCAGCGTGGCCTGGATGCGCTTGCCCAGCGCCACCAGCTTGCTGCCATCGGTGGCGATATCCAGGTAATCGATGCGCCATTCGGCGAGGTCGGTGTGCGTGCTGGCGGCGATGGCCGCGGCCTGCTGCAGAGCGAGTTCGGCACTGGCACCGGTAATCGGCACGATGGTGCGTGGACTGCCCTCGCCGATGCGCAGCGAGCCCACCTGCAGCACCGCCGGCGGCGGCGCGGCCAGGGCCAACACGGGGGAGGTGCACAGCGCACCGGCGAGGACAAGGGAAGCAAACGGAATGCGCATGGCAGTCACCAGGGCGTGGAAGGAGCGCGCGGCCATCAGAAGGTCACCTTGGCCTGGACACCCACGGCCCAGGCGTTGTCGGTGCCGCTGTAATTGAACGTGCCGGGATTGACGATGTACTGCACGTCGGGGCGGATCATCAGCCACGGGTTGAGCTGGAAGCTGTAGGACAGTTCGAACAGCTCCTCGGCCTGGCTGAGGTTGTACAGCGGCGAATCCACCGGCACGCCACCGGCGGCCAGCGAGGCACGGCGCGCATCCACCAGGCGGTCGTTGATGTCGGCGCCCACGTAGCCCAGCGCGATGCTGTCCTGCGCCCGCGAACCAATGCCCTGGTACACGCCACCCACTGCATACCAACGCTTGATCTGCGCGGTGTCGGCGTCGGACACCATGTACTGCGCGAAGGCCGTCAGGCCGCGGCTGGGGTCGGCCGACTCCTGGGTCAGGCGCTGCTCGGCCAGCACGTAAGCGCCGTGGCGGCCGGTGGTGGGCGAGGTATCCAGGCCGCGCTGGTCCACGCGCGAGGTGTCGTAGTAGCCGCCGAACTTGTAGACGCCGGCGTAGCGGCTGCCCTTGGCCGGCGTCCAGGTCACCTCCACCGGGAACAGCGAACCGGTGGTGCCGGAGGCAAACGGGCGGAACGCATTGCGTTCGATGTTGCCGCCCAGGTTCGGATTCACCTGGAACCAGCCGGTGCGCACGTTCAGCGCCGGGCTGACCTGCTGCGCCACTTCACCGCCCCAGCGCGCCACCGGGTAGTTGTACCAGCCGCTGTTGCCTGACATCGCCAGCGGGTGCGCGCAGAACGCCGCATTGACGAAATGGGTCAGCAGGCTGTGCAGGCCGAACTGGTTGCCCATCGCGTAGTAGCCCAGCTTGTAGTACGACTGGCCACCGTTGAAGGTCTGGTCGTAGCTCAGTTCGGTCAGCCGGGTGTACTGGCCGCCGTAGGCTTCCTGGATCGGGAAGCGGTTGCCGACCAGATCGGCCGAGGTGCTGCGGCCACGCCGGTCGTTGAGCGTGAAGTGGAAGGCACCGCCGTCCCAGCCAGCCAGCTTGCCCATGTCCAGGTCCATGCCCACGCGCACCTGCTGCGCATAGCGGGCGCCGGTTTCACCGTAGCCACCATCCACCACGCCCATGGCCTCGCCCACGTAGTCGCCGCGGAAGGCAATGCCGCGCTCGTACAGATCGGTGCGGGTACCGCCCCAGTCGCCGGTGAGCGTCTTGCCCGCGTAGCGGTTGCTGGATTGCGCGCTGGCGACGGCCGGCAGCAGGGCCATCGCGGCCAGTACGGTCAGGGAAACAGGCTTTGCACGAATCATGGTCAGGGTCTCGGAAAGGTGATCAGCGCAGCGACAGCGGCGCGCTCAGGGGGGACGTGGCGCCCTGCGGCGAGGTGACCGTGGCGGTCACACCGCCCAGATCCGCAGCATCGGCGCCATTGCCCAAGGGGAAGGTGAAGGTGCCGTTGCCCTGGCTGTCGGTACGCGCCTGCACGATGCCCAGCACGCGCTCGGCTTCGCTGCCGTTGGCCGCACGGTTGCCGAACACTTCCACCTGGTAGTGGCTGTCCGGCTGGCCGTGGAAGCTGCCGGTCACGGCGCGCTGTGCGCCCTTGCCCTGCACGGCCACCAACTGCGGCGCCGCCTGGCCCAGGTTGGCCAGCGGCTGGCAATCGGCCTGGCCGGCGGCGGTGCAGATGCGCGCACGCTTGGCCGGATCGTTGTCCACGCCGCGCCCGCGCGAGCCGACGAAGCTGGCATGTTCCAGCCCCGGCACACCGAACACGATGGCGCCGCGCGGCTGGCCCTTCACGCAGGCGCCGCCGGCTTCGCAACGCTCGATCGGCAGACCGTTGCCGAAGATGCGGTTGGCGGTGAAGCGGTTGGGTGCGCTGACCGGCTGCGGGCGCACGCCAATGCCGATGCCGTTGCCGGTGATGGTGTTGCCATCAACCACGTTGCCGCCGCCGGTGATGCTGAGCCCGATCGAGTTGCCGGTGAAGGTATTGGCCGCGATGTAGTTGCGGTTGCCCCAGTTGATCTGCAGGCCATCGGAGTAATCGACGAAGCGGTTGTGCACCACGCTGTTGTCATTGCCCCACAGGATTTCGATGCCCTGCGACGGTTCCGGGTTGGCCTTGGTGGACTGGAACAGGTTGTCGGCCACCAGGTTCCAGGCCGCGCCGCGGGTCAGTTCCAGGCCATCGCCGTTGTCCAGGAACACGTTGCGCACGATGCGGTTGTGCACCGTGGTGGTGGCGGTGGACTGGCCCTTGCCATCATCGCCGGTGAGCATGATGCCGGCACCGCCCTTGTTGGCGACGATGCGGTTGTCATGGATTTCGCTGTGGCTGGCGCGGTTGATCAGCACGCCGATGCAGAAGTTGCGGATCTCCAGGCCGGTCAGTTCGACGCCCTGGGTGTCGCGCAGCACCAGGCCTGGCAGCGTGGTGGTGCGCACATTGGTGCCGGACTGGCCCGGCTCTGCACCCGGGCAGGCATCGGTGCCGGTGCCGGTCACGTAGGCCGAGCCATCGATGGCCACGAACTGGCCGTCGCGTGCCCACGGCGTGCCGACAATCTGCACCGGGCCCTTGATTTCCGGCAGCGGCGAGGCCGGCTTGATCACGTACGGGGCAGCGCCCACCGCATCGATTTCAATGCGGTAGCGGCCCGGCGTGGCGTTGGCGGTGTTGATGGCCCAGCGCAGCGAGCCGGCGTTGCTGTCGTCGGCGTAGCGATCGACACGCAGCACCTGCAGCGCTTCACGCGGGGGTTCGGCCTGGTAGGCCAGCGCCAGCGACGGCAGCAGCGCAAGCAGGGACAGGGAAACGACAGACAGACGACGGCACATGCGATCACTCCGCACAGGTGAAAGAGATCCAACGGTCTTCCCCTGCACCTGGCTTCAGCACCGTGACCGATGCTGCCCTCGCCCCGCCAGGGGTGGATCGCTTGGACTGCTATGAAACTGCGGAAGTGAAATTAGGTTTATCGCACTGCACCATTCAAGTGCGGTAATCGACTGCGCGTGCGAATATCGCACTGAATAGGTAATACGTTGGTTGTAGGGGGGGTCTTTGCAGGGCTTGCAGCCCTGCACCTGCTCAATGCAACGGCAACGGCGAAAGCAACAGCAACAGCGGCATTCCGTGGGATGGCGGGGCGGTGTCGGATTGCGGGGACGCCGCA
>NZ_JACVUD010000121.1:0-12034 GCF_016624905.1 Stenotrophomonas sp. S49
CCCCCGCCGCCCCGCCCCCCCCCCCCCCCCCCCCCCCCCCCGCCGCCCGCCGCCCCCCCCCCGGCGGATAAACCGGTTACTTGCGGGTGTAATGCGCGACCAGGCGGTCGCCCAGCATCTGCAGCAGCTGCACCAGGATCAGCAGCACCACCACGGTGACCAGGGCCACGTCGGTGCGGTTGCGCTGGTAGCCTTCGCGCAGCGCCAGATCGCCCAGGCCGCCTGAACCGATCGCACCGCCCATGGCGGTGAAGCCGACCAGGGCCACCGTGGTGACGGTAGCGGCCGCGATCAGGCCCGGCCGGGCTTCAGGCAGCAGCACCCGCGTGACCAGCTGCCAGGTGGTGGCGCCCATCGACTGCGCCGCCTCGACCACGCCGCGGTCCACTTCGCGCAGGGCGGTTTCGACCAGGCGCGCATAGAACGGCGCCGCGCCGATCACCAGCGCCGGCAGCGTGCCGAGCACGCCGATCGACTGGCCCATCAGCCACAGCGACACCGGAATCAGCACCACCATCAGGATGATGAAGGGCACCGATCGCAGCAGGTTCACCACGATCGCCAGCACGCCGTAAGCCAGCGGCCGGCGCTTCATCTGCGGCGCACCGAACACATACAGCAGCACGCCCATCGGCAGGCCGATGGCCAGGGTGAGCGGCAGCGAGCCGGCCATCATCAGCAGCGTCTCGATGGTGGCCTTGCCGATATCCACCCATTTGTTGGCATCCAGGTGGCGGAAGAAACCTTCAGCAGTGGCGACGATCATCGGCGCAGTTCCTCAACGTGCACGCCGGCAGCCACGAACGCGGCCTGCGCGGCGGACTGGTCGCCGCCCACCAGGGCAACCACCAGCTGGCCATACGGGGTGTCCTTGATCCGGTCGATGCGGCCGGACAGGATGTTGTAATCGATGCCGGTTTCGCGGGCCACGCGGCCCAGCAACGGCTCGTAGGTGTCACCGCCGAGGAAGGTCAGGCGCACGATGCGCCCGCCCACCACGTCGAAATCGCGGTGCAGCACGCCTTCGTCCACGTGTTCGGATTCGCTGACGAAGCGCCGCGTGGTGGCATGCTGCGGGTGCAGGAAGACCTGGGTGACCGGACCGGTTTCCACCAGGTGGCCGCCGTCAAGTACGGCCACGCGATCACAGACGCGGCGGATCACATCCATTTCGTGGGTGATCAGCACGATGGTCAGGCCCAGCTCGCGGTTGATCTTCGACAGCAGCGCCAGCACCGACGCGGTGGTCTGCGGATCCAGCGCGCTGGTGGCTTCGTCGCACAGCAGGATCTGCGGGCGGGTGGCCAGCGCGCGGGCAATACCCACGCGCTGCTTCTGCCCACCGGACAACTGCGCCGGGTACTTCGTCGCGTGGTCCTGCAGGCCAACGGTCTGCAACAGCTCGGCCACGCGCGCGTCGATCTCCGCCTTCGGCGTGCCGGCCAGCTCCAGCGGGAAGGCCACGTTGCCGGCCACCGTGCGCGAAGACAGCAGGTTGAAGTGCTGGAAGATCATGCCGATGCGACGGCGCAGCGCGCGCAGGCCATCGGCATCCAGCGCCGTGATGTCTTCACCGCCGATCAGCAGCTTGCCACCGCTGGGTTCTTCCAGGCGGTTGATCATGCGGATCAGGGTGGACTTGCCCGCGCCGGAATGGCCGATGATGCCGAACACTTCGCCGGCTTCGATGGTCAGGTCCAACGGTTGCAGCGCGCTCACTTGGCGGCCGGCAACGGCATAGGATTTGTGCAGGCGCTGGAACTCGATCACGGGCGTGGCTCACCGGCGGGGCGGAAGAAGGGGCGTGCAGCCTACCAGCGCCGGCGGTTCCGCGCCTGCGCCTTGGGCCAGAATGTTATTCCTTTTGGTTCTAAGCCGCGTGTACCGGGGATGACGCGCTGGGGTCAGAGCCCCTTTGGGGGTCTGACCCCGGGGGCGGATCCCCGCAGGGGCTCTGACCCCATCCCGGGCAGGTTCAGGGGTGGTCCAGCGGCTTCGGCGGCTGCACCCGGTTCAGCCGTTCCCGGTGCAGCAGGTACAGGCCCGAGGCCACGATGATGGCCGCGCCCACCCAGGTGTAGGCGTCCGGCAGCTGGCCCCAGAATGCCAGGTCCCAGCCGATCACCCAGACCAGGCCGCTGTACTCCAGCGGCGCGATCATCGAGGCCTCGCCCAGCTGGAAGGCGCGGGTCAGGGCAATCTGGCCCAGTGCGCCGGCCAGGCCCATGCCGGCGATCAGCGGCGCATGGGCCAGCTGCAGCGGCACCCAGTCGGGCAGCGCCAGCAGGCCGGCGCCGATGGCCATGATGACCAGGAACCAGACCACCATCGACTGCGAGGTATCGGTACGGGTGAGCAGGCTGACCGTGATTGCCGCGATGGCATAGGCGGTGGCCGCGGCCAGCACCATCAGGCCGGGAATGGAAATGAAGCCGTCCACGCCCGGCCGCAGCACCACGATCACCCCCAGCAGGCCGACGCCGATGGCCACCCAGCGGCGCGGCCCCACCCGCTCGCCCAGCAACGGCACCGACAGCGCGGCAATCAGCAGCGGGGCGACGAAATAGATGCTGTAGGCGGTGGACAGAGGCAGGTCGCGCAGGGCGAACACGAAGCAGCCGATCATTGCCATGCCCAGCCCACCGCGCAACAGATGCAGGCCCCAGCGACGTGGAATGAGCGAGCGCGGGCCGGCGCTGGCCAGCACCCAGACCAGCACGAAGGGCAGCGAGGCCGCTCCGCGCAGGAAGGTGACTTCCAGCGAGGGATAACTGGCCGACAGCTGCTTCATGCCGGCGTCCATCAGCGAGAAACAGGCCACCGCCGCGACCATCCAGGCCACCGCGCGCGAAGGGGAGCGTTGCAGGTTCATGGCCCATTATCGCCCGGCAATCGCCGTCTGTAGAGTCGAGCTTGCTCGACTGGCACCCCCGGTAGAGTCGAGCCATGCTCGACTGGCTTTCACGCGGCAGTCGAGCATGGCTCGACTCTACAAACACCGCGGGGCCCACGCGATAGAATGGCCGCCACTGAATTCCGCGGAGCCACGCCCATGCCTTCCTTCGACGTCGTGTCTGAAGTCGACACCCACGAACTGACCAACGCCATCGACCAGGCCAACCGCGAACTCGCCACCCGCTTCGATTTCAAGGGCGTGGACGCGAAGTTCGAGCGCGATGGCGATGTGATCAACCAGACCGCACCGACCGAATTCCAGCTCAAGCAGATGAACGACATCCTGCGCGCGCGCCTGGCCGCCCGCGGCATCGACGTGCTGAGCCTGGAGTTTGGCGACATTGAAACCAACCTGGCCCAGGCCCGGCAGAAGATCACCGTCAAGCAGGGCATCGAACAGAAAATCGCCAAGAAGATCGCCGCAGCGCTGAAGGAAGCCAAGCTGAAGGTGGAAAGCCAGATCAACGGCGACAAGCTGCGCGTGCAGGGCAAAAAGCGCGACGACCTGCAGGATGCGATTGCGGTGCTGAAGGCCGGCAAGTTCGAACTGCCGCTGCAGTTCAACAACTTCCGCGATTGATTCTTTCGCCGGGCATGGCCCGGCGGACTGCGCGACTAATCGCGCAGCAGTTTGTACAGCGTGGTGCGCGAGACGCTCAACTGGCGTGCGGCCAGGCTCAGGTTGCCATCGGCGGCGTGTACGGCACGACGCGCCGCTTCGCGCTGCTGCTCGCGCAGTGGCGCAGCGGCCACTGCGGCAGCCGCCGGCGCACGTGTGCGCGGTGCCCGTGGGGCCCGCAGATGCTGCAGATAGACCGCACTGCCCTCGCCCAGCCGCACCCGGTGCGCCGGGCCAGGCTGCAGCAGATGGCGGCGCTGGGCCGCGCTGGCGCCAGCAAACACCGCTTCCATCGACAGCAGCGGTAAAGGCCCCCGCCGCGGCAGGCCCAGCAGGCGCCGCGCCACCCGGTTGGCCGCGCGCAGTTGCCCGTCCTCCTGCACCGCCAGCAGCCCCTGCAGCGGCGTGGCCAGCCAGCGCGGATCATGCTGCACGGCCAGCAGATGCACATCGGCCAGGGTCTGGAACAGGCGGTTCTCACTGGCCAGCGCGGCCTGCCGGAAATAGCCCTGCAGCAGCGCCGGATCACGCTCGCCCAGCCCGGTGATGTCGATCGCCCCACAGACCTGGCCGTCCAGATCGTGCAGCGGCTCACTCAGGCAGAACACCGGCGCGAAGCGCTGCAGGTAATGCTCGTTGCCGCGCACCAGGGCGGGCATGTCGTCGGCCAGGCTGACCGCCGGCGCGGTGGTGCCGATCTCCGCTTCACCCAGCTGCCGCCCGACCTGGATCGGCCGCAGCAAGGCGGCATCTTCCAGGCCGTGGGCCTGCTGCGCGATCACCATGCCGTGGCGGTTGGCACAGAACATCGTCCAGCCACGCCCGCCGAAGGCCGCCCACAACTGTTCCAGTTCCGGCTGCACGCAGCGCGCCAGGCGACGGTCGTCGGCATCGCGCAGGCGCCGGCCATCGCCCTGCAGCGGCGGGTAATACGGCTCCTGCCCGGGCAGCACCCCGGCCGCCCGCGAGCGCTGCCAGGACTGCTGCAGGGGCAGCGGCAACACCGCCAAGGACTGCACATCGCCTTCCGCGAACGCAGCACGCGCGGCGACCAGCTGTTGTTGCCCGACTGTCGTGGCCATCATGGAAGCAGAGTACACCCGCGCACGGCATGGCCGCGTTACGTCCCGGCAACGGAATGTTTCCGTTTCAAAACATGTTCAAACAAGGGGTCAGAGCCGTTTTCCAGTGGAGACGGATCCGCCCCCCGTGCCGACCAACGGTCGGCACCCACCAAAGCAGAACGCCGTTCCGACAGATCGCGGAGGTCTGTCGAAGGCGGGGGGGGGGGGGGGGGGGGGGGGGGGGGGGGGGGGGGGGGGGGGGGCCGCCCCCCCCCCCCCCCCCCCCCCCCCCCCCCCCCCCCCCCCCCCCCCCCGCCAACCCACGGATAGCCCGCTGTTGCCGTTGCTGTTGCTTCGGCTTCGGCTTCGGCTTCGGCTTCGGCTTCGGCAGGTGCAGGGCGCAGCCCTGCAACCCTTACGCCGCAATACGCAGGATCGGCTTCAACGTAATGCCCTTGGTGCTGTCCTCGGCCGCCTGGTTGATCTGCTCAAGCGGATAGAACTTCACCAGCTTGTCGAACGGGAACCGGCCCTGCTGGTACAGCGTCACCAGCTGCGGAATGAACACCTGCGGCACGCTGTCACCTTCCACGATGCCGCGGATGCTGCGCCCGCCCAGCAGCAGGTTGTTCACATCGAAACTGGCCGTGGTGCCCAGCTTCGGTGCACCCACCACACCCATCATGCCCAGCCCACCCAGCGCCTCGATGCCGGCCGACAGCACTTCCGGGCGGCCGGTGGATTCCAGCGCATAATCCGCACCACCGCCGGTGATCGCACGCACCGCCTCGATCACATCGGTCTGGCGGCTGTTCACCACGTGGGTGGCGCCCAGTTCCAGCGCCAGTTCCAACCGCGACGGCACCACATCAATGGCGATGATGGTGGTCGCGCCGGCCACCTTGGCCGCCATTACCGCACTCAGGCCCACCGCACCGGCGCCATAGCTGGCGAAGCTGCTGCCCGAACGCACCTGCAGCGAATTGAGCACCGCACCGGCACCGGTCTGGATGCCACAGCCCAGCGGGCCCAGCAGTTCCAGCGGCGCATCGTCGGGCACCTTGATCGCATTGATCTCGCGCGCGATGGCGAAGGTGGCGAACGAGGACTGCGCAAAGAAATGATCGTGCAGCGGCTGCCCCTGCGCATCGGTGATGGCGGTATGGCCGTGGCCATCATCGCCACCGAAGTTGAGCCCGAAGAAATCCTTGCAGTAAGCGCCATGGCCACCGCGGCACGGGTTGCAGTGGCCGCAGGCGCCGTAGGTCAGCACCACGTGGTCGCCCACCTTCAGATCACGCACGTTCGGGCCCACGGCTTCGACGATGCCCGCGCCTTCATGGCCCAGCACAGCCGGCAACGGCACCGGGTAGTACTGGTCGCGCACGATCAGGTCGGTGTGGCACAGACCGGTGGCCACCACCTTCACCAGCACTTCGTCGTCCTGCGGACCGCGCAGGTGCGCCTGCTCGATCACGAACGGTTGTTCCTTGCCGCGCACGACGGCCGCGGTAATGTCACGGCCTGCAGTAGTGTTGCTCATCGCGATGTTCCTCCTGGATCAGATCGGGTAGGCGGGCGCTTCGCCCTTGACAGTCATCCACTGCCACTGGGTGAACTCTTCCCAGTTGGCCGGGCCGCCGATGCTGGTGCCGTTGCCGGACGCACCCACGCCGCCGAAGGGATTGATCACTTCGTCATTCACCGTCTGGTCGTTGATGTGCAGCAGGCCGGTGCGCAGGCGCTCGCCCAGCTTCAGCGCGCGGCCCACGTTGCTGGACACGATGGCCATCGACAGGCCGTACTCGCTGTCGTTGGCCAGCTGCACCGCATGGTCGTCATCGTCGAACGGCACCACAACTGCCACCGGCGCGAAGATTTCTTCGTTGAACGCCGGGTTGTCGGCAGCCACGTTGCCCAGCACGGTGGGCTCGAAGAACAGGTCCTGATGGGTACCACCGGCTTCCAGGGTGGCGCCGGCCTGCACGGCATCGGCCACCACGCGCGCGGCATGGTCGCGCTGGGTGGCGTTGATCAGCGGCCCGATGGCCACGTCTTCGCGTGCCGGGTCGCCCACCTTCAGCGACTTCGCCTTGGCCACCAGCTTTTCCAGGAACGCAGCGTGGATCTTGCGGTGCACCAGCACGCGGCCGGTGGCCATGCAGATCTGGCCCTGGTGCAGGTACACGCCCCAGGCGGTGTTGGCCACGGCCAGATCCAGATCGGCGTCGTCCAGGATGATCAACGAATTCTTGCCGCCCAGCTCCAGCGACACCTTCTTCAGGTGCTTGCCGGCCGCTTCACCCACCTTGCGGCCGGCCGCGGTGGAACCGGTGAACTGGATCATCGCCACGTGCGGGGCGCTGGTCAGCGCGGCACCGGCGGCACCATCACCGGGCAGCATGTGCAGCACGCCAGCGGGCAGCCCGGCCTGTTCGAACAGGCGTGCGATGACCGCGCCACCGCAGACGGCCGTGCGCGGATCGGGCTTGAGCACCACCGCATTGCCCAGCGCGATGGCCGGCGCCACCGCGCGCATGGCCAGGTACAGCGGGAAGTTGAACGGCGAAATGACCCCGACCACGCCCAGCGGACGACGCCGCGCCAGGTTCAGCCGGCCCGGTTCAGAGGGCAGGATTTCGCCGGTGCTGCGCGAGGGCAGCGCCGCCGCTTCGTGCAGCGCCTTGATGGTCACCTTGGCCTCGAAGCCGGCCTTCAGGCGGGTCGAGCCGCTTTCGCGCACCAGCCAGTCCACCAGGGTGTCGATGTTGTCTTCGGCCAGGCGTGCGGCCTGGCGCAGCACCTGCGCGCGCTGTTCGTAGGGCGCGGCGGCCCAGGCGCGCTGCGCCTGCGCGGCGGCCGCTGCCGAACGTGCCACCTGCGCGGCATCGGCCAGGCCCACCTGGCCCAGCGTCTGGCCGGTGGCCGGTTCAAGCACCGGCTGCTGCTGCGCGGCGGCGCGCCACTGGCCATCGAAAAAAGCACCGGACCAGAGATCGGCCGGCAGCCACGGGGAAGATGCAGTCATGTTGGGTCCTCCAGTTACGTGGGGCCATTGCACGCCTTTCACTGCCGGGGCGGCAATCGGCCATTGGCCATGCGCGGCCATGTGCTTGAACAGGCACGGCTTTCCAGCATCGCCGCTGTCCAGTTCGTGGACAGTGAACAGCGCGGCGATGACCGCGCGCCTACAATGGCGGCCCCGCCAGCCGATGTGCCCGCCATGACCGATACCGCCCTGCCCACCGACGATCCGATTGCCGCCACCCGCCTGTGGCTGGAGCGCATCGTGATCGGCCTGAACCTGTGCCCGTTCGCCAAGGCCGTGTACGCGAAGGACCAGGTGCGTTTCGTGCTGAGCGATGCCACCACGCCGAAAGCGCTGGTGGAGCAGTTGGCCGAAGAGCTGGTGCTGCTGCGCGACACCCCGGCCGAACAGATCGACACCACGCTGATCGTGCATCCGCAGGTGCTGGTGGATTTCCTGGACTACAACGATTTCCTGGACAACGCCGACGCAGCGATCGAGGCACTGGACCTGCAGGGCATCCTGCAGGTGGCCAGCTTCCACCCGGATTACCAGTTCGACGGCGTGGCCGCTGACGATGCCAGCAACTACACCAACCGGGCGCCCTTCCCCACCCTGCACCTGCTGCGCGAAGACAGCGTGGCGCGCGCGGTGGATGCCTTCCCGGACCCGGACGTGATCGTGGAGCGCAACATCCAGACCCTGGACCGCATTGGCGTGGACGGCTGGTACCGCCGCCTGCGCGGGGAAGACCTGTCGTGAGTGCGGCACCGCCGATCGCCACGTGGCCTGCGGCGCCCCTGCAGGGCAAGGTGGTGCTGGTCACCGGCGGTGCCAACGGCATTGGCCGCGGCATCGCCCAGGCGGTGCTGGGGGCCGGCGGCCGCGTGCTGATCGGCGATCTGGACACCGAGGCCGGCCAGGCCTGCCTGGACGAATGGCAGCGCGGCGATGATGCCGCGTTCCAGCGCCTGGACATTGCCGACGAAGGCAGCGTGCGCGATTTCATTGCCGTGGCGCAGCAGCGCTTCGGCCGCATCGATGGCCTGGTGAACAACGCCGGCATTGCCGGACCGCATGGCACCACGCTGGAAAACATGGAGTGGGACGAATGGCAACGGCGGCTGTCGTCGCTGCATGGCGCGTTCCTGTGCTGCAAGCACGCGCTGCCGGCACTGACGGCCAGTGGCGCAGGCGCGGTGATCAACATCGCCTCCACCCGTGCCTGGCAGTCCGAAGCGCACAGCGAAGCCTATGCCGCCGCCAAGGGTGGGCTGGTGGCCTTCACCCATGCACTGGCCATCAGCGCCGGCCCGGCGGTGCGGGTGAACAGCATCAGCCCGGGCTGGATCGGCACCAGTGCCTGGCAGGCGCCGTCGCGCCGCCACGCTCCGGACTATTCGGCCAGCGACCACGCCCAACACCCGGTGGGCCGCGTGGGCCAGCCCGAAGACATCGGCGCGCTGGCGGTGTACCTGCTGTCCTCGCTGTCCGGCTTCAGCAGCGGCCAGGATTTCGTCGTGGATGGCGGCATGACCCGGAAGATGATCTACGCCGATTGATCGGTGTGCGGTAGCGCCGTCTTTCCGGCGTTACGCCATGCCGGAGCATTCCAGTAGATCCACGCCATGCGTGGATGAGGGCCTACCGTTACGCCATGCCCGAATGCCGCAGCAGCGCTTCGATCTGCGGTGCGCGGCCGCGGAAGGCCTTGAAGTTTTCCGCCGCGGCACGGCTGCCGCCGCGCGAAAGAATCTCGTCGCGGAAACGCGCACCGGTTTCGGCCAGTGCCTGCGGCGCTTCTTCGAAAGCCGCATACGCATCGGCACTCAGCACTTCGGCCCACTTGTAGCTGTAATACCCCGCCGCATAGCCGCCGGCAAAAATATGGCTGAACTGGTGCGGGAAGCGATTCCACACCGGCGGATGGTTCACCGCCACTTCCTCGCGCACGCGATCCAGCAATGCCAGCACGCTGTCCTGCTCCGGTTCGAACTGGCTGTGCAGCAGCATGTCGAACAGGCCGAATTCAAGCTGGCGCACGGTGGCCATGCCGCTATGGAAGTTACGCGCGGCCAGCATGCGCTCGTACAGCGCGCGCGGCAGCGGTTCGCCACTGTCCACGTGCGCGGTCATCGCCTGCAGGTGGTCCCATTCCCAGCAGAAGTTCTCCATGAACTGGCTGGGCAGCTCCACCGCGTCCCATTCCACGCCATTGATGCCGGCCACGCCCAGTTCGCCGATGCGGGTCAGCAGCTGGTGCAGGCCATGGCCCATTTCATGGAACAGGGTGGTGACTTCGTTGTGGCTGAAGGTGGCCGGCTTGCCGTCGGCACCGCGGCCGAAGTTGCACACCAGATAGACCAACGGCGTCTGCACGCTGCCATCGGCGCGTACGCGGCGGTTGCGGCAGTCGTCCATCCACGCGCCACCGCGCTTGCCTTCGCGCGCGTACAGATCCAGGTAGAACTGGCCCACCAGCGCGCCCTGCGCATCCACCAGCCGGAAGAAGCGCACGTCGTCGTGCCAGACCGGCGCGCTGTCGGGCTGCACCCGCAGGCCGTAAAGCTGCTCGATCACCGCGAACAGGCCGGCCAGCACCTTCGGCTCGGTGAAGTACTGCTTCACCTGCTGCTCGGAATAGCTGTAGCGCGCCTGCTTCAAGCGGTCGGCGGCGAACGCCAGGTCCCAGGCCTGCAGCGGTGCAATGCCCAGCTGTTCGCTGGCGAACTGTTCCAGTTCGGCGCGGTCCTGTGCGGCGAACGGCTTGGCACGCACGGCCAGGTCACGCAGGAAGCCCAGCACTTCGGCCGGGTCCTGCGCCATTTTGGTGGCCACCGAGTAGTCGCCGTACGAGGCAAAGCCCAGCAGCGCCGCCAGCTCGCCACGCAGGGCCAGGATGCGGTCGATGTTGCCGCTGTTGTCCAGCGCGTCGTCGCCGAATTCCGAGGCACGCTGCGCGCTGGCGCGGTACAGGATCTCGCGCAGGTCGCGGTCTTCGCCCCAGGTCTGCACCGGCAGGTAGCACGGCATCTGCAGGGTCAGCTTCCAGCCGTCGTGGCCGTCCTTCTGCGCAGCCGCACGCGCGGCGGCCTTCACGTCGTCAGGCACACCGGCCAGGCGCGCTTCGTCGTCCACCACCAGCGACCAGGCGTCGGTGGCGTCAAGCACGTTCTGCGAGAACTTCGCCGACAGTGCCGACAGCTCCTCCTTGATGGCGGCGAAGCGCTGCTGCGCGGCCGGCTCCAGTTCGGCACCACCCAGGCGGAAGTCACGCAGGGTGTTGTCCAGCACCTTGCGCTGGGCCGCATCGAAGTGCGCCGCTTCGGCGCTGGCGGCCAGGGCCTGGTACTGGCGGAACAGTGCCAGGTTCTGGCCCAGCGCACTGGCAAAGCGGGTCACCCGCGGCAGGTTGCTGTTGTAGGCCTCACGCAGCTCAGGGGTGTTCACCACGCCCTGCAGATGGCTGACCAGGCCCCAGGCGCGCCACAGGCGCTCGGTGGCATCGTCCTGCGGGGTTACGAAGGTCTGCCAGGTAACCGGCTGCACCTGCTCGGCCGCGCTGACCGCCGCCTCGGCCTGGGCCAGCAGCACATCCAGCGCCGGTGCCACGTGCTCGGGGCGGATCGCCTCGAAGCGCGGCAGGCCGGAAAAATCGAGCAGGGGGTTGGCATCGGTCACGGCAGATCTCCAGGGGAACAGGCCCGGCGCGCGGGCATCAGCCCCGATATGGCGCTGGCGGGGCCGGCAGACAAGGGGGCGGCGCACCGGGCATTCACGCCGGCCTTACGGCACCGCGCCGAAGCTGGCCGCGCGGGGGAGACCGCAGCGGTACGTACCGACGAGGCCCCACATGGAAGGTCTGGCTCCAGCCCCAACCGCAGCACCGGGCCGGTCGATGGCCCTGACGGCCAGTGCCAACGAACTGGCCTGGATCGCCGCGTTGTGCGACGCCGGCGACGATGCGCCGCGCCATCTTGCCCAGTTGCAGGCCGTGCAGCAGCAGGGCGGCCGATTGAACGAGACCCAGGAGTGGTACCCGTTCGAGGTGATCGAACGCGGCGCCAGCCACCTGCATCCCGGGCATGAGCGCGAGTTCGTTATCTGCGTGCTGCTATGGCTGCAGGCACTGGCCCAGGGGCGCGCCAGCAGCCTGGACCCGCACCTGCACCTGGATGACCGCGCGATGGATATCGAGGCGCTGCCCGATGCACTGCGCGATGCGGTGCTGGATGCGTTCATGGCGGCGGGGTATTGATACGCCATCGCGACCGCCGGGCATGGCCCGGCACTACCTTGACCACCGCTTCGCTCGCCGGGGGGGGGGGCGCCCGGGCCGGGGGCCCCCCCCGGGGGGGGGGGGGGCGG